>NZ_JBMDIO010000008.1:0-202115 GCF_057808725.1 Novosphingobium sp. FG90 | reverse complement strand
CGTGATCACGGCTTGAAACCGCATCCCGGCCCACGACGCCGACCCGATACACCGAAAGCGACGTGTACCTCGCCGCTCCGGATGCTGGGCCATATAACCCATGTGGTTATAAATGTCAAGAAAAAGCGTGCCGCCGCGAGGGTGAGCGACGGCACGCAGGGGAGTAGCCTTCAGTTCAGAACTGGGCGCGAAGACCCACGCGGTAAACGGGGCCGGAACTGGAGTAGTTCGTGACCACCGGCGAATCCTGGTAGGCGTAGTTGTTGCTGGTCTGGTTGGTCAGGTTCAGCCCCTCCAGCGTCACGGTGGCGAAATCGGTCAGCTTGTAGCTGATTGAGGCGTCGATGTTGGTGGTGCCCTTGCTGAACGCGAAGTCGTTGATCAGCGGGCTGTTGCAGATGGTCCCCGCCACCGAAGGATCGGCGGGCGAATTGCTCAGACCCGGCGCGCAGTCGCCGGCCGAGAGCGGATAGGTGGTGCTGTAGCCCTTGCGCTTGGCCATCGACACGCGGGCACGCAGGCGCTCGGTCTCGTAAAACAGCGTGGCGTTGAGCGCGTCGGGCGAGACGCCCAGGAACGGCGCCTTGCCCAGCGTCTGCGGCTTGGTGGCGGTGCCGGGGTCGAGGATATAGGTCAGCTTGCTGTCGATGTGGGTATAATTGATGATCCCGCCGAAGTGGCTGAGGAAGCCGGGCAGGAAATCGAAGTTCTGCTGGAAGCTGACCTCGAAGCCGCGAATGTAGCCGCCCGGCGCATCGCGGAACTGGCGGGCGGTCACTTCGTAATCGCCATCGATATAGGCCAGCTGGTTGGCATTGGTGAACTGTTCACGCAGTTCCTGCAGCGCGGTCGCGTCGAGGAACTGTGAAAGCGGGCCGGAGAACAGGATCGTCTGCGGGAACGACTTGATCTTCTTGTTGAACAGCGCGACCGACAAGAGGCCGCCCTTGGCGAAGTACCATTCCGCGCTGAAATCCAGGTTGGTCGAATAGAACGGCTTGAGCTTGGGATTGCCGACCGTCAGCGTGCCGCCGGTGGTGTCGCCGGTGTTGGGGATCGAGATGCTGCTCACCGTGGGCGAAAGGTTGCCCAGCAGCGGGCGCGCCATGACCTTGGCGGCGGCGAGGCGGATGACGACGTCGTCGATCGGCTCGTAGATCAAGTTAACCGAGGGCAGCCAGTCGGTGTACTTGTTGGTGCCCGAAATCTCGCGCCCCGCCGTGGTGCGGCCGGTGGAAACGAGGTCGGTCACCGCAACGCGCGTGCCCACGTTGCCGCGGAACGGGCGGTCGAACACGGTCAGGTCCCAGTCGCCCTGCAGGTAGAAGGCATATTCCTTCTCGTTCACCCCGAACGTCGCGGTGTTGTTGCGGGTGTTCCAGATGCGCCAGTCGCCCCACTTGTTGATGCAGTTGCAGGTGAAGTCGAACAGGTCGGCGAACTTTTCGATATCGGGCACGTAGAAGCTGGAGGCGGTGCCCGCCGGGACGTCGAGCCCCTGCCCGAACTGCACGACCTTGCCCATCTGCGCGGCGGTGGTCCCGGCTTCCAGCAAGGTGGGGTTGAGGGTATCGACCGGGCGCTCGTACTGCGTGGTGTAGAACCCGAACTTGCGCCAGGTGCCGCCGAACGAGACCGCGAACTGCGGATCGACGTCCCAGCGGAAGTCGGCCTTGGCGGACTTCTGCGTGTTGTCCACCGTGCGCTTGTAATTGCGGATGGCGGAGAAGCCCTTCACCGTCGTCCAGTTGTTCGGATCCGAGAGGTCGAACCCGGCGTCGAAGACCGGCATAGAGCCGCCGTCACGCTCGTCGTATGTGAAGGTCTCGGGCGCGTTCATGCGGTTGAATTCGACCAGCAGACCTTGCGAATCGTTGGTGGACTTGGACTGGCCGTAGACGAAGTTTCCGCGCAGGGTGTCGGTGAACTCGTGGTCGATGTTGGCGGACCACTGGTAGAACTTGGTCGTGTAGTCCATCCGGTCGGCGGCGGAGCGCCAGTCTACGTTGCTCAGCTTGAGGTAGTTGGCGGTGCCGTTGTCGACGTTGGCATCGAGCACGTCGACGCCCGGACGCCCGATCAGCTCGCCGCGATAGGCCAGCCGGTTGCTGGAGGGGATGTATCCGACCGAGTTGGGGTTGTTGTAGTAGTCGTAGGGGTCGAGGTTGTTCGGGTTCGTGCTGAAGATGTTGGTCCCCAACTGCGAGGCGGCCGTGTTGCCATTGGCATCGAGCGCCGTGGAGAACGCCGGGGTCGAACCGTAGAGGCTCTCGCCGCAGTCCTGCCCGTAGGTGATGTCGGAACTGGCGCGCGAGGTGCACAGGCCCGGATAGAGGTTGCGCGCGGCGGTCGGCGTCAGGTTGTTGCCCGCCGTCGCATAGGCCGCGTTGGTGTTGTTGCGGTTGAGCCCGACGGTGCCGACCTGGTACTTCGTGCTGCTGTTCTTGAACCGTGAATAGAGCCCGTCCACGTTGAGGCGGGTGCGGTCCGAGATCTGCCACTGATAGGCGGCGGTGATGCCGAGGCGCTGGTTCTTCACGTCCTGCTGCTGGATCGAGGGCAGCGCCGGGATACGCACGGTGGAATCGTCGAAGCGACCGGGCGTGTTGTAGGGCGCACCGGGATAGAGCTTGGCGTAAGCCTCCGGGTCGGAGCCGGTGAGGATCGCGATCGCCTCGGGGTTGGTGACGCCGCTTCCGAGGTCCGTCCCCACCGGCGCGGAGAAACCGCCGCGCTGCGGGTTCTCGTTCCCCGCGAAGTCCGAACCGCGATAGAGGTAGTCGGATGACCCTGCCGAGCGCTGGTAGGAATCCAGCTCGTTGCGCGTCTTGTTGTAGGCGAACGAGACGAGCAGGCCCATGCTGTCATCGAAGAACTTCTTGGAAACGAGACCGGCGATGCGCGGGCTCCAGGCCTTCGAGTTTTTCTGGTAGCTGCCCTCGGTGGAAAGGGCGAAGCGGCTGTCCTTGAAGTCGAACGGGCGGGCGGTCTGCAAGTCGATGTTGGCGCCCAGCGCGCCCTCGTCGGTAGCGGCCGAGGCGGTCTTCTGCACCTTGAGCGAGTTGAACAGCTCGGACGCGAAGGTGTTGTAGTCGAACGAGCGGCTGCGGTTCGGGCTGGTGCCGGAATCGTTGGAGCCCGAGGTGGAGAGCGCCATCAGCCCGTTGAGGCGGGTGATGTTGAAGTCGCCGCCCAGACCGCGCACGGTGATCGTGCGGCCCTCGCCGTTGTCGCGGTCGATCGACACGCCGGTCATGCGCTGCAGCGATTCCGCGAGGTTGGCATCGGGGAAGTCGGCGATGTCCTCGGCGTTGATGGCATCGACGATGACGGTCGCGTTGCGCTTGGTGTTGATCGCGTTTTCAAGGCTGGCACGAAAACCGGTGACGATGATTTCGGGCGCGGTCGGCTCGCCTGGGGGCGGCACCGCCTCGCCCGCATCCTGCGCCAGCGCGGGGAACGCCCCGACCGCCGCGATGGCGACGACCGCGCTCGTGAGCGCAAGGCGGGTACGGGAACGGGTGATGGACTTCGACATCGTTGTACTCTCCCTGTTGGGCCAGGACGTCGCGCCGCGACGCCGGGCCAGCCCCGGGTGCGCGAATGGAGCGCGCAAGAACCCGGCGCCGAAGTTCCAAGTCTTCGGCGTGTTGCTATGATACCGGTGTCAATCGATCGCGTGAAAAATGGCTATAGGACCGCTCACCCGCTTGCAGCGAAGAACGGCAATGCCTGCGATCGTTGATATGTTAGCCGACCGGTGCCGCGCCGAAACTGTCGCGATAGCCGGATCGATCACGCTGTAGTGTCAGCTAAGCCTTTTGCCCTTGCGCATATCCTACCCCTCCTGAAGCCAGTATTTGTCTGGACTGTGTCTAGGCGTACCGCAATCGGCGAGGCTGGACAAGTTAAAAGTTAGCGCTATCTTGTTTCGCGGGAAGGACGGCGAAAACGGCCGTTTCCGGAGGGATGTTCATGAAATCCGCGATCTTCGCCGTAGCCTGCGCGCTGCTTGCCGTGCCCGCGCAGGCACAGATGACACCGCCGCCCGGCTCTCCGCCGGTCACGCCGATCAGGCCGTCGAAGATCATCCTCGTCGGCGATTCGACGACTGCCGTGGTCGGTGGTTGGGGGCCGAGCTTCTGCGCTTATCACGTCACTTCGTTCGCGGCCTGCGTGAACCTGGCGCGCGGCGGCCGGTCTTCGGGCAGCTACCGCTGGGAAGGGTCCTGGAATGTCGCCTTGTCCGAGATGAAGGCGAAAGGCTATCAGAAGACCTGGGTGCTCATCCAGTTCGGCCATAACGACCAGCCGGGAAAGCCCGGCCGCTCCACCGACCTCAAGACCGGCTTCCCCGAGAACCTGCGCAGCTATGTGCGCGAGGCGCGCGCGGCGGGAGCGATCCCGGTGCTGGTCACCCCCCTCACCCGGCGCATCTTCCGGGACGGCAGGCTGGATAACGACCTGGAACCCTGGGCCGAGGCGACGCGCGCGGTGGCGACCGAGATGGAGGTGCCCCTGCTCGATCTCAACCGCGACAGCGCAAGGCTGGTCGAAGCGCTGGGCAGCGATTACGCCGACCGCTTCGCGCAAGTCCCCAGGGGCACCGCAGCGGCCACCACAGCTCCTGCCGCGCCGACCGCAACCGAGGTCGCGGTGCAGCCGATGGCAAGCCCCAAGCTCTCGTTCGATTACACGCATCTCGGCACCGAGGGCGCCAACGTCTTCGCGTCGATGGTGACGCGGGAATTGTCCCAGGCCGTGCCCGATATGCGGCCGCTGCTGCTGCCCTGACCGGGAACCGCTTGACGTTCCTCACCCGATCACTGATAGCGCTATCAAATGCATGGGAGCAGGACGATGGGCGATCATTGCGATCCGGGCGAAATCCGATCCGCCATGCGCATTAGGCGCTGCGACCTGCTTGCGCTTTGACGGCTTCCACCATTTCCACGCTCGACAAGGACACTGACATGATCACTGGCGCCATTCTCATCGGCCGCGAAGAAGCGCAGACGCAGGCGAGCTACGCCGCGATCAACCCGGCGACGGGCGCGTCGCTGGAGCCGCGCTTCACCACGGCGGGCCTTGCCGAAGTCGAGCGCGCCTGCGCCCTCGCCGATGCCGCCGCGATCGCCTTCGCGGAGGTCGAGCCGGAAACCCGCGCGATCTTCCTCGAGACCATCGCGGACGAGATCGTCGGCATCGGCGATGCGCTCATCGAGCGCGCCATGGCCGAAACCGGGCTGCCCCGCGCCCGTCTCGAAGGCGAGCGCGGCCGCACCGCCGGACAGCTGCGCCTGTTCGCGCAAGTGCTGCGCGAAGGCAGCTGGGCGGGCATCACCATCGACCCCGCCCTGCCCGATCGCGCGCCGCTGCCGCGCCCGGACCTGCGCGTGCGCAAGGTGGCGCTCGGCCCGGTCGTCGTGTTCGGCGCCAGCAACTTCCCGCTCGCCTTCTCGGTCGCGGGCGGAGACACCGCCTCGGCCTTCGCGGCGGGCTGCCCGGTGATCGTCAAGGGCCACTCCGCGCATCCCGGCACTGGCGAACTGGTCGCCCGCGCCATCCAGCGCGCGGTGGCGCTATGCCATCTGCCCGGAGGCGTGTTCTCGTACCTGCCGGCCTCGCGCGAGGCCGGCACGGCGCTCGTCGCCGACCACCGCGTCAAGGCGGTCGGCTTCACCGGCTCGCGCCCGGGCGGCATGGCGCTGATGCGCACCGCCGCCGCCCGGCCCGAGCCGATCCCGGTTTACGCCGAGATGAGCTCGATCAACCCCGTCGTGCTGTTCCCCGCCGCCCTCGCCGCGCGGGCGGAAGCGCTGGGCGCGGCCTTCGTCGGTTCGCTGACGGCGGGCGCGGGGCAGTTCTGCACCAACCCCGGCCTCATCATCGCCATCGACGGGCCTGACCTCGACACCTTCCTCGCCTCGGCCTCGGCGGCGATGGACGGCAGTCCGGCGCAGGACATGCTGACCCCGGGCATTCACTCGGCCTATGTCGAGGGCGTGAGCGCGCTGGCGGACCATGCGGCCGTCACCACCCTCGCCCGCGGCGTGGAGCCGACCGGCCCGCACCAGGCGCAGGGGGCGCTGTTCAAGACGACCGCCACCCAGTTCCTCGCCGATCCCGCGCTGGGAGCGGAAGTCTTCGGCTCCTCCTCGCTCGTCATCACCGTCGCCGACATGGCCGAGGCGCTCAAGGTCATCGCCGCCCTCGAAGGGCAGCTGACCGCCACCCTGATCCTCGACGCCGAGGACGAGCCGGAAGTCGCAAAGCTGCTGCCGGTGCTGGAGCGCAAGGTCGGCCGCATCCTCGTCAACGGCTGGCCAACGGGCGTGGAAGTGTGTCACGCGATGGTCCACGGCGGGCCGTTCCCATCGACCTCGGACGGCCGCACCACCTCCGTCGGCGCGATGGCGATCGAACGCTTCCTGCGCCCTGTCTGTTACCAGAACATGCCCTCCGCCCTGCTCCCCGAAGCCTTGCGCGACGGCAACCCCTGGAACGCCCCGCGCCGCATCGACGGCGTGCTGAAGCCGGGTTGAGCGTACCCCCGCTTCGTCATTGCGAGGCCGCAAGGCCGCAGCAATCCAGAGGGCCGACATTGCCCCGGATTGCTTCGCTTCGCTCGCAATGACGAAGTGGGAATACGATATGACGATCACCTCATAAGGCACAGGACCATGACCGACGCCCCGACACCTCCGCCCTCGACCCGCCGCTTCCGTTCGCAGGACTGGTTCGCCGATCCCGCACGCTCGGACATGGTGGCGCTCTATCTGGAGCGCTTCATGAACTACGGCATCACGCCTGCGGAACTGCGCTCGGGGCGTCCGATCATCGGCATCGCGCAATCGGGCAGCGACCTGTCGCCCTGCAACCGCATCCACCTCGATCTGGCGAAGCGGGTGCGCGACGGCATCCGGGATGCGGGCGGCATCGCGATGGAGTTCCCGGTCCATCCGATCTTCGAGAACTGCCGCCGACCGACGGCGGCGCTCGATCGCAACCTTGCCTACATGGGGCTGGTCGAGATCCTCTACGGCTACCCGATCGACGCCGTGGTGCTGACCACCGGCTGCGACAAGACCACGCCCTCGCAGGTCATGGCCGCCTCCACCGTGGACATTCCCGCGATCGTCCTGTCCGGCGGGCCAATGCTCGACGGCTGGCACGAAGGCGACCTCGTCGGCTCGGGCACCGTGATCTGGCGCAGCCGCCGCAAGCTGGCGGCAGGCGAGATCGACGAGGAGGAATTCCTCCAGCGTGCCTGCGACAGCGCCCCCTCTGCCGGGCACTGCAACACCATGGGCACCGCCTCCACGATGAACGCGGTGGCCGAGGCGCTCGGCCTCTCGCTCCCCGGCTGCGCGGCGATCCCCGCGCCCTACCGTGAACGCGGGCAGTACGCCTACGAAACCGGCCGCCGCATCGTCGAGATGGCGCACGAAGACCTGCGCCCATCGACGATCCTGACGCGCGACAGCTTCCTCAACGCCATCCGCGTGGTCAGCGCCATCGGCGGGTCGAGCAATGCCCAGCCGCACATCGTCGCGATGGCCCGCCATGCAGGGGTGGAACTCCACCCGTCGGACTGGACCGAGCACGGCTACGACCTGCCGCTGATCGTCGACATGCAGCCCGCCGGAAGGTTCCTGGGCGAACGCTTCCACCGCGCCGGCGGCGTACCGGCGGTCATGTGGGAACTGCAGCAGGCGGGCGTGCTCGCCGACCAGTGCCTTACCGTGACCGGCGAGACGCTGGCCGCCAACCTCGATGGCCGCGAGGCGCGTGACCGCGAGGTTATCCGCCCCTTCGCCGAGCCCTTGCGCGAGAAGGCGGGCTTCCTGGTCCTTTCCGGCAACCTGTTCGACTTCGGCATCATGAAGACCTCTGTGATCTCGGCAGAGTTCCACGACCGCTATCTCTCGCGCCCCGGCTCCGAGGGCGTGTTCGAGGGCCGCGCCGTGGTGTTCGAGGGCGGCGAGGACTATCACCACCGCATCAACGATCCCGCGCTGGACATCGATGCCGACTGCATCCTCGTGATGCGCGGCGCCGGACCGATGGGCTGGCCGGGCTCTGCCGAAGTCGTGAACATGCAGCCGCCCGATGCGCTCATCAAGGCGGGCGTCCAGTGGTTGCCGACGCTGGGTGACGGGCGCCAGTCGGGCACGTCGGACAGCCCCTCGATCCTCAACTGCTCGCCCGAGAGCGCGGCGGGCGGCGGTCTTTCATGGCTTCGCACCGGCGACACGATCCGCATCGACATCCGCGCAGGCACCTGCAACGCGCTGGTCGACGACGCGGAGATCGCCCGACGCAAGACCGAAACGCCCCCTGCCGTCCCCGCAAGCCATACTCCGTGGGAGGAACTCTTCCGCGAGAAGACCGGCCAGATGGGCGAAGGCGCCGTCATGGAAATGGCCGTCAAGTACCGGGCCATCGCGACGAAGACGCCCAGACATAATCACTGAATCGACTGCGAATCCTAGTAGAACTACGTGATTTTTATGACATAGTGCGCCTATGCAGCAGCGTCGGATCGTCTTCATTGCCGGCATTCTTGCCGTGCTCGCGACGATCCTGCCGCTCGCCGCCGCTGCGATCTACGCCCGACACCGGGCCGTCGAAGCCGAGCGGGCGCACCTTGTCGAATACAGCAGCTGGACGCTCCAGCGCGCCGAACGCAACTTCGAGCGTGTCCGTGACGTGTTCCGCGAACTACAGGCGACACGCTGGGAACCCTGCGGCGAGGCCCAGATCGCGCGGATGCGGCAGTTGGCGGTGGACAACCAGTCGATCGAGGAAGTCGGCTATTTCATCGACGGCAAGCTCGCCTGCACCAGTTGGGGGATCGTGCGCCAGAACGTCGGGCGCGGCACACCGGACACGCGGATCGCGGGCGGTTACGGGCTCTATCTCGATGTCCGCCCCAAGGTCAGCGGCGGCCATCGGGTGATCGCGGTCGATCACGGCGACTACAACACGCTGGTCAACCACGAACGCTTCGTCGACGTGCTGACCGACACCCCGATGACCATCGGCATCGCCACGAGGGACGGCCGGGTGATCGCCGTGAATGGCGCCGCGCCTGCCGACACGGTGCAGAAGGCCGCGGCGGGCGACGGCTTCGCCCGGATCGGCGCGCACATCTTCGCATCGGTGCATGACGGGCATTTCCGCGCCTTCGCGATCACCGACCGCGCCTTTGTCCAGCGCCGCCTGCAGCACGAGCTATGGTCGCTCCTCCCGCTCGGGCTCCTGACCTCCACGCTGCTGGTCGGGTTGATCGTGTGGATGTCGCGCCGCCGCCTGACGCCCGAACGCGAGCTGGAGGACGCCATCCGCCGCCGCGAATTCCACGTGCTCTACCAGCCGATCATGGAAATCGCGACCGGCGTATGCGTCGGCGCCGAGGCCTTGCTGCGCTGGCAGCGCAGCGACGGCACCGGCGTCTCGCCCGAGGTCTTCGTCCCGCTTGCAGAGAAGCACCGGCTGATCGAACCGCTGACCGACATGATGATCGGCTGTGTCGTCGCCGACCTGGCCGACATGCTGCGGCGCGAGCGCAGCGTTCACGTGGCCATCAACATCTCCGCTGCCGACATGCAGAGCGGACGCTTCCTCCCCATCCTGACGCAGGCGCTCGCCGATGCCCGCGTTGCACCGCAGCAGGTCTGGCTGGAAGCCACCGAGCGCGGCTTCATCGATGCCGCGGCCGCACGCGAGACGCTGGAAAAGGCGCGGGCGGGCGGCCACATGGTCGCGATCGACGACTTCGGCACCGGCTATTCCAGTCTCGCGCAGCTGGCCTCGCTGCCGCTCGACGCGCTCAAGATCGACAAGTCCTTCGTCGATGCCATCGGCCGGGATGCGGCGACCAGCGTGGTCGTGCCGCATGTCATCGAGATTGCCCACGGCCTCAATCTCCTCATCGTCGCCGAAGGCGTGGAGACCCGCGAGCAGGAAGCGTACCTGCGCGCGGCCGGGGTCGGGTTCGCGCAAGGCTGGCTCTATGCGAAGGCCCTCCCCGCATCCGAATTCCTGGCCTTTCAGGAAGCCGCCAACGGCCAGCGGGTGTCGCCGTTCCTCACCTCGCTCGCCGGATGAGACGCGCGACGGGCCGCCGCGTTCATCTCTTGCTTTCCTTTTTGCGCTAGCGCTTCGTCCCGACCCGTCGCGCGGAGATACCAGTGCCCCCCTCCCATCGCTCACCGTTTCATCGCCTCAAGTCCATGCTTGCCCTGGCCCTGCCGCTGCTGCTCGACGTGACGGTGCCCGCCTCGCGCCTGCCGGTCGTCGTCGCGGCGGCCGCCGTGCCCCTGGCTGCAAGGACCGCCGATGCGGCCGAGCCTGCCGCTCCGGAGGAACGCGATCGGCTCTATCCCTTCTACATGCCGATGGACGGCCTGCGCGCGCCGGCCGTGACCCTGCGCATAAAGTGCGAAGCCTCACGCAAGGCCGGGCACGAGGTCTATCAGGGGCGCGGTGCGGACGGACCGTTCCAGGGTGGCTACGAACTGGTCTACGAGGCCGAAGATGCCGGGGGAAATCCCTGCATCTATCCTTTCGCGCCGACCCTGCCGCAGATCGGCGGACCGGTGCAGGGCACGCAGTACATCGTGCGCAGCTCCATCCCCGGCAAGCGCGTCGCCTTCCGCACCGACTACGACTGGGCGACGGTGGACCTGCGCCTGTTCGACGTCGGCACACAGCGCGTGCACTTCGAGATGCGCGACGTCGAACTGGACTTTCCGGCCGCGATCCAGACCAAGGGCGCGCTCCATCTCGAAGTCACCGAGACGCGCCGCCCCGGCATGTTCACCGCCGTCCTGCGCCGCACGAAAATCTACGGCGGCAAGAATGCGCTGTTCGTGCCCAATGGCCAGACGATGCTCTACGTCGAGGACAGCGACATCGCCGGGAACGTCGGCACCAACACCGATCAGGAACACACCACCTACATCAACGGCACCCTCGTCTCGCACTTTCGCGATACCAGCTTCCACGGCCAGCGCGCCTGGGAGAACTCGGCCAGCGGCCACCAGCTGAAGGACAAGGCGTACTTGCGCGTCTATGAGAACGTCACCGTCTCCAACGTGCCGCATGGGCCGCCGTCGAACTGGCCGCCTTCCGCGATGCCGCTGATCGACGCCTCCGCTTTCGGCTTCACGTGGTCGGACGGGCTGCGCATCGAGCGCGTCGCGCCCCTGCAGTCCCCGCGCGATGCCCTCGTCGATCTGCGCAGCGACATCCGCTACGGTGAGCCGGGCAATTATCCCTGGCCGGTGATCGGATCTCCCGCGTGGCACATGCCGCCCGCGCCGCTCGATGCGCTGGATCAGGTGTACCTGTCGGTCTTCCTCAATACTTCGGTGAAGAGCTTCCGCACCGAGCCTTACGTCTTTGCGCTCAGGCCGACGGGCACAACGCTCGGCACCGACGGCTCGCACGTCGAGGGCAGCGAGGCACCGCGCACGCAGCAGCGCTACGTCTCGCTGGCCTTCGGCACCGGCGGCAACCTGCAGCGGGTCTATTCGCCCGAGGGATGGACGTATTCCGACCCCGATCTGCCCGCCGGGTCGGAATGGGTGCTCGACCGCAGCAAGTTCATCCGCCACGCCCTTGGCCTGATCGGGCGGTAGTCCCCCGTCATTGCGATCGCAGCGGAGCAATGATGAAAGCCACCTTCAGAGCGGCAACCTTGCCCGCAGCGGATCGAGGTGGACGATCTCGCGCAGGCTCACCAGCGTCTCGAAATCCTGCACGTTCTCGTCAGAGGCGAGCACGTCGTCGGAAAAACGCTGGTACGCCTCGATCGAGGGCACGCTGACCATCAGCAGGAAATCGGTGCGCCCGGTGACGTTCCACGCCCCTATCACTTCCGGGCAACGGGCAAGCCGCGCCGCGAAGGCCTGTTCCATGCGCAGCCCCGAGCGGACGAGTTCGACGAGCACATGGATCGTGATCGCCGGAGCCAGCCGCGCCGGATCGATCAGCGCGACGTCGGCGACGATCACCCCGCCGGCCCTGAGCCGCCGCAACCGGCGCAGTACCGCGCTCTCGGACAGGCCGACCTGCGCCGCGATCGATCGGGCGGGCTCAAGGTTGTTGCGCCGGACGATCTCGATGATTCGCCGGTCGAACTGGTCGATATCGACTGTTTCCATCACATCCTGCCCCGCACTTGACGCTTTCCGTCATCTTATGACGAAATTCGCCAGCCTTCGCCAGATGGTGCAGGATATATCCAGCCCATGAGCACGCCCATGAACACCTTGTCCGCATCCGCCGGTTTGTCTCCTTCGCCGCTGCTGCGCGCCGCGCCTTACGCCGCGCTGGCGTGCTCGATGCTGGCGTTCTGCGTGGGCACGTCCTACGGCAAGCAGTTGTTCCCGATCGTCGGCGCGACGGGGGCGATCGCCTATCGCGTGGGATTTTCCGCGCTGATCCTGCTGCTGATCTTCCGGCCATGGCGCCTGCCGTTGACCCGCGCGGACCTGCTCGCGACGATGCGCTACGGCGCGGTGCTGGGCCTCATGAACCTCAGCTTCTACCTTGCCATCCGCACGATCCCGCTTGGCCTTGCCATCGCGATCGAGTTCCTTGGGCCACTGACGGTCTCGCTGCTCTATTCGCGCCGCTCGGGCCAGTTCGCGATGGTGGCAATGGCGGCGGCGGGGCTGGCGCTGCTGCTTCCGCTGCATGCATCGCCTCATGCGCTGGACCCGGTCGGCGTCGGCTTCGCGCTGATGGCCGGGCTGTGCTGGGGCCTCTACATCGTGTTCGGCAAGAAGACGACGCACCTGCCCGGCGGGCAGGCGGTAGCGCTCGGCATGACCACCGCCGCCATCGTCGTCGTGCCGATCGGCGTTGTCGAGGCGGGGAGCGCCCTGCTCGCCCCCTCGCTGATCCTAATCGGCCTCGCCACCGCCGTGCTCTCCAGCGCCGTGCCCTATTCGCTGGAGATGATCGCGCTCAAGCAGATCCCGGCTAACCGCTTCGGCGTGCTGATGAGTCTGGAACCCGCCGTTGGCGCCCTCGCGGGAGCCGTCCTGCTGGGCGAGCATCTGGTGGCGGTGCAGTGGCTGGCGGTGGCGCTGGTGGTCGCGGCTTCGGTCGGATCGGTGCTGCTGGGCGACACCAAGGTCGAACTGCCGCCCGCGCAGTAAGCTCCCCTCAGTCCGCCGGGATTGCAGGATTGGCGTCGCTGCCCGAGAGCAGCACCCCGTTGAACAGGAACTTGAAGGTCGCGAAAGGCTGGCCGCGCTGGGTCACTTCCGGCCCCATCAGGAACACGCGGCCCTTGCCGAGCCCGCCCTCGACGATGCCCGCGCCGCCGTTCAGCAGCTTCTGCCCCCAGCCCCAGCCGGAGACGAGCGGGTCCTCCTTGTCGAACCAGCTGACCTTGCGCACCGAAGGTCCGTCGGCGCGGAAGACGGGGTTGTTGTTGTAGAACAGGTTTACCGTGGGTGCGACGCCGAAGGCCAGAGGATCGCTACTGTCGACTTGCGCGCTCAGGATCGATCCGGGGACGTAGAAACTGTTGGAGGAAACCCGCTTCACGGTGCCGTCCGGCCCCTTGGGCGCGAGCAGGTTGGTGACCGGCAGGCCCAGCGCCTCGCCGATGCGGGTGGAGTTGCCGACCGCGACGACCGTGCCGCCCGCCCTGGCGAAAGCGGCGACTTGCGGGAAGGTCGTCTCGGGCGTGATCTTGCCCAGCATCTTGCGGTAAGGCGCCGGAATGTCGGCCGCGGCGGGCTGCGGGCGGGACATGCCCTCCTCCCGGCCGAGCACGTCGCTCTGGAAGACGAGGACATCGTACTTCGCCTTGAGCCCGCCCTTGTCGAGCGCCTGCGGGTAGACCAGTTCGTAGGGGAACTCGTACTGCTCGAAGATCCAGCGGGTCCAGCCAGAGGCCATCGAGCCGCCATAGACATCGACGAGGCCGATCTTCACCGGCTTGACCGCGACCGTCTCGCCCGCAGGCTTCGCGGCGACGGCATGGGCATCGAGGCCCAGCGGGGCGACGGCGGCATCGACGATCGCCTGCGCCTTGGCCGAAGCCGGGATCCACACCGCGCCTGGGGCCAGCGCCTTGCCGTCCACGGTCAGGCCCTGCTTCATCCAGAACACCGGCAGTCCGGCCTTCAGCAGGCGGTTGGTGAGCGTGTAGCTGTTGTTGACGCCGTGATCGACGATCCAGCCTGCCCCGCCCGACCCCAGCACGCGGCCCGGCGGCGGCGCGGCGATCTCGTCGGCGACGAGCGGGAACGCGGGCGGTGGCGCATCGAGCACGCGGTCGAAGGCGACGTTCATCTGCAGCGCCAGCGTGTAGCCGGTGACGTCGTAGGGCTTGATCGGCGGCCCGCCCTCATAGGCGAAGTCCTGCGGGTGATCCTGCGGCTCGAACATGTCGAGCACGTGGGGGCGGAACGCCTGATCGCTGCGCACGACGTAGCTGCCCGCCGGGTAGCTTTTGCCCTCGAAAGTGAAGGCGGACGGCGCTTGCTGCACCTCGATTCCGGTCTTGATCAGAGCATTGAGGAAACGCACCGTCGTCGGCATGTCCTGCTGGCGGTCGGCCGGGATGATGTAGGCACGCGGCGCGCGCTTGTCGGGCGCGTTGAGCACGGTCTTGTAGAGGCTGGCGGGCAGGATCTTCTCGTTGCCCCATCCGAAGGTGCCTGCGGTTTCCTCCGACCCCGGCTTGGGCATGGTCTTCGCCGCGTCCTTGGCCGCCTCGATGCGCTTGGGCGTCACCACCCAGCTGTCGGTGCTGCCCTTGGCGATCTGGTTGCGACCCATGACATAGCGGTTGTACTGGATCGTCTCGCGATAACGCGAGGCGTAGTCGAGGATCGCCCGGTCCATCTCCTTCACGTAGTCGAGCGACTGCTGGAAATGCCATTCCTGCGGCGCGATCGGCAGCACCTCGTCCTGCCGGGGTAGCTGGTTTTCCGGCACGAACGGGATCTTGAGCGGGGTGGGATTGCCGATGATCTCGGTCAGGATGCCGATCTGGTTGTGGAAGTAGCCGATCGTGCGGATGCCGCCATTGAACCACGTCGAATAAGGCGCAGCCGAGCGCATCGCCGAGCCGCCCATGCCCTTCGCCACCAGCCGCGCATGCATCATCTGGCCGACCACGTCGGTCTGGTTGATGACCAGCGGCTCGTTGTTGAAGTTATAGGGATCGCGGAACGGCGGGATGAATACCACCGCGCCGAGCGGCCCGGTCTGGTGCTGGTTGTAGAGGATCTGCGGGAACCACTCGCGGTATCCGGCGCGGTTCATGTTGGTCGTCTCGGGCTGGGTCGAGGCGAAGCTGTCACGGTTGTTATCGTGGCCGATGTACTTCTGGTAGAGCACCGGGATCGAGTCCGTGGTCAGCTTGTGCGGATCGACCATGTACCAGTCGGCGACGAGTTCCAGCCCGTCCGGATTGGCGAAGACGAACAGCATGATGTCATCGCCCAGCAGGCGCAGCGTCTCGGCATCATTGCCCGTCAGCATCTCGTGGATGATCTGGACGTGGCTCTGCGCGTTGACGATCTCGCTGGCGTGAAGCCCGGCGTCCATCCACACCATCGCCTTGCCCTCGGCGGCGAGCTTTTTGGCGGCCTCGTCGTCGAGGCCCTTGGCGAGCGCCAGTTGCTGCGCGATCCCTCGGTACTTCTCCAAATTGCGGATGTTATCGGGGGCAGAGACGATCGCCATGTACTGCTCGCGCCCCTCGGCGGTCTTGCCGATGGAGACGACCTTGATGCGGTCGCTTTCCCTGGCGACCTGCATCAGCCACGCGGAAATCTTCGTGTAGTCGGCGAGGAAGTAGTCGGCGCCGACCTTGCCGCCGACGACCTTCTCGGGCGCGGTGATCGACGCGCTGGTGGCGGGGGCGTCCTGCGCCAGAACCGGCCCGGAAAGCCCAAGCCCGAGCGGGAGCGAAAGACACGTGGCGGCAAGCAGAAGATTGCGACGGGACATGGCGTTACTCCTTCGCGGCACGGAACGGACCGGGGGGGGGGGGGATGAGAAACAGGAAAAAGGCGGGGCGGACCGCTGGAGAGGCCCGCCCCGTCAGGATGGGTCAGCGTGCTTCAGCGAGGGTCAGGACCGTTGCCAGGCCGACCGCCATGTTCTTGAGGTCCTCGGGCGGGTTCATCTTCATGCCCTCTTCCAGCGAGTGGGCGCGGAAGGTTTCGAACCCGGAGCCGAGGGTGACGGCTTCGACGCCCATGCTCATCGGGATGTTGCTGTCGGTGGACCCGGCGCCGTACTTCGGCGTCACGCCAGATCCCTTGGCGACGGCGGTGGCGACCTTGATGATCCGCGCATCGAGCGCCGTGGTGCCGACCGGACGGTCGCCGATCAGCTTGGCGTCGTAGGAGATCTTGCCCTTGGCGGTCGATCGCGCGGCGTTCTCCGCATCCACCGCAGGCTGCAGCAGGGCGAGGAACTGCTTCTCCTCCGCGTCCAGTTCGGGCTTGCCGTTGGAGCGCATGTCGATGGTCATGGCGGTGGAGAACGGGATCGAGTTCACCGAAGTGCCGCCCTCCAGAATGCCGACGTTGTAGACCGTCTTCGGCTCCGCAGGCGCCTTGATCTTGCCGAATTCGACCATCGCGTTGGCCATCGCGAAAGCCGGGCTGACGATGCCGAAGTCGCCCATCGAGTGCCCGCCGGGGCCATTGAAGGTGACCTTGTAGCGGCGCGATCCGGTGCCGGCATTGGTGATGCGCCCTGCCCCACCCGGCTCGAACGAGATGAAATACTTGATCGCGTCTTTGTACTTGCCCTTCTGGAACAGGTAGCGCGATCCGCGCAGGTCGCCGGGGCCTTCCTCGCCGACATTGCCCATGAACAGGATGTCGGCCTTGGTGGTGTAGCCCGCCCGGTTCATCGCGCGGATGAAAGCGAGCAGCACCGGCAGGCTGGAGGTATCGTCGCCGATGCCGGGCGCGTAGAGCCCGTTGCCCTCGCGCCGCACCTTCACATTGGTGCCGCCGGGAAACACCGTGTCGAGGTGCGCGGTGACCACGATCAGCGGGCCGCCACCGGTGCCCTTGCGCAGCCCCATGACGTTGCCGACCTCATCACGCTCGACGTCGGTGAGACCTTCGGCCTTGAGCATCGCCATGTAGGCGGCGCCGCGCGCGTCTTCCTTGAACGGCGGGGCTTCGATCTCGGTAAGGGTGATGATGTCCTGGATGATCTTGTCGTAGTCGCCCTTGAGCGACGCCTTCGCCTTGGCAAACTTCGCCCCGTTCAGCAGAGTTGCGGCGGCCTTGTCTTCGGCGGTAGCGGCCTGCGCCACCGGAGCGGCCAGCGCTAGCGCAGCGGTTGCGGCCAGCAGTGTGATACGCATCGTCAAATCCCCTGTACTCGAAACGAACTTAGAAGTTGCTGTAGATCGTCGCGCCCAGCGTGCGCGGGGCAGTCGTCGCCCAGTAGTCCGGTACGCCCGCCGCGCTCGAGATCGAGTTCACGCCGATCTTGTTGAACAGGTTGCGCACGTAAAGGAACACACCCATCCGGTCGTTCTGCACCCCGGCGCGCAGGTTCACCATCGAGTACTTGCCAAACTCGCGGTAGAGGCTGTTGGTCGGCCGGATCTGCGAGGTCATCTTGCCGGTGTAGGTCCAGTCCGCGCGCAGAAGCCCCTCGAAGTCGTTGAAGGCCGGGAAGGTGTATTCGACCCCGGCGCTGGCGGTGGTGCGCGGGATCAGCGGCAGGATGTCGCCCTTGAGACCCGATGCCGTCACTTCGGCGCTGACCTGATCGGCGGTCAGGCGCGGCTTCACGTAGTGGAAGCTGGCGTTGAGGAAGAGCCCCGAAACCGGCGTGGCACTGGCCTCGACCTCGACGCCCTCGATCCGCGCGGAACCGACGTTGCCGATGTACGAGAAGTTGCCGTAAGTCGCGCGAACAGAGGTCTGCAGGTTGTTCCAGTCGATGCGATAGGCGTCGATGTTGAAGGTCAGCTTGCGGTCGAACCACTGCGTCTTGAAGCCCGCCTCATAGTTCCACAAGGAGTCCGCCGCATACGTCTGCGCCGATTCCGGAATGCCCGGCGTCAGGTTCGCGCCGCCGGGGCGGAAGCCCTGCGATGCGGTGACGTAGAACATCACGTCCGGGGTGATCTTGAGGTCCAGATTGTACTTCTGGATCAGCCCGTTCGCATTGGCGGACACCTCGGCATAGGCGCTGGGAACCTGCCCGTTGAAGTAGTTGTAGCCCAGGTTCTCGCCGCCCACGGTCTTCTTGTAGTCGTAGTAGCGCAGGCCCGCCGTCAGCGTCAGCGGCTCGAAGAGATGATAGCTGATCTCGCCGTATACCGCGGTCTGCTTGACCACGTCGGTGACATAGCGCGAGCCGAGATCGACGGTCGGCTGCTGCGGCTCGCCAGTGGCGGGAATACCGGCGAAGACGAGCGTATCGACGCGGTCGTCGCGGTCCTCGCGGAACAGGCCGAAGGTGTAGGTCAGCGGCCCCTTGCCGTTCGAGCTGAGGCGAAGTTCGTTGACGTAGTTGCGCACGAAGCGCGGCTGGTAGTTGCCGATCGGCTGCTGCCCTGCGGCCCAGTTCTGGTAATCCGCCCGCAACTGCGCGGAGGTCAGCCCCCCCGCGCCGGTCGCGCAGGTGCTCGAACTGGTCGTCGCTCCGGCGCTCGTGCCCTGCAGCAGCGAGCCGCCGTAGGTATTCTGGAATAGCCCGCAATAGCGATTGGACGCCGCGATGCTGGCGTAGTTGTCCGAGTTGTCGTTGGTCTGCCGCACGTCCCAGCGGTAGTACGAATTGTTCAGCGCTAGCGTGCCGATGCCGTTCTCCCACTTCGTCTCCAGCGCATAGAGCTGCAGCTTGTCGTAGGCCGGCGAGGCGACTTTCTGCTCGGACACGAACTCGCCCACCGAAGGCGCCCACTGCGAGGTGCCGTCGAATTTCTGGGTCTGCACGATCGTCATGAAGTTCATGCTGAGCGTATCGGTCGGCTGGAACCCCAGCTGGAAACGCGCGCCTTCGAGGGTCGAGCGGTTGAGATTCTCCTTGCCGATTGTCGGATCGTCCACATAACCGGGGTTCTGCTGGCGATAGAGCACCAGCCGCGCGGCCAGCATGTCGGAGATGATCGGCACGTTCACCGCGCCCTTCATCGAATAGCCGAACTCGCCGTGCTCCACCGCCTCGCCGCCGAATTCGGTGGCGCCCTCGTACTTGGTGAGGTCCGGCTTCTTGAAGATCACGCGCAGGGTGCCGCCCATCGAGCCCGAGCCGTAAAGCGTGCCCTGCGGCCCGCGCAGAACTTCCACTCGCTCGACATCGAAGAGGTTGAGGTTGGGCGTCACGCCCGAGGGATCGGAGCTGGTGCCCGAAGGCCCCGTCAGCGGCGTCTCGCCGTAGTACAGGCCTACGGTGCTTTCGCCCGCAGTCTGGATGCCGCGGATCGAGATGCGGGTGCGGCCCGATTCACCGGCGATCAGGTTGAGCCCCGGCACCTGCCGCACGACGTCGGCGATGCCCGTGGCGCCGAGGTTCTGGAGCGACTTCTCCGACAACGCGGTGATCGCGACAGGGGTGTCCTGCACGCGGGTGGCGCGGCGCAGCGCGGTGACGACGATGTCACCCACGCCCTCGCTAACCGCCTGTTGCGGAACCGTTTCCTGTGCCTGCGCCCCCAGCGGCAGAGCGAACAAGGATACGGAAATCAAGAATGCAGCGCGACCGTAGTGAGTGGCCATGATTGCCCCCTGTTGCAGCCGGCCCATGCCCCGCCCGCGATGCCGCCGATGCCTTGGCGATCTTGTGCGCGCTGCGAAACCGGACCCGGTTCGTTGTCGAGGTTTCCCCTCCCGACACCCGAAAGCTGACGGCCTTCACCTGTCACGAAGCTGTCACTCCTGAGCACTTTTCCAAAAAGAATCTTGCCCAGCGCGACAGGTTGATGACAGGTTCCATTCACAGACTGCCGAATCAAACGGCATGAAATTGCGTCGGAGCAGGGCCGACACACAACGACGCACAAGCGGCACTCAAAGGCACCTAACGGCACCTGAAGAGTACCCAACAGGGACAAGAGGATGCCGCAACTCGTGCGAGGGAGTGAGTTGTTGCGGATACTGATCGTGGAAGACGACGAGCGCCTGGCGCGCGGCATGGAGGCGTCGATGAGCGCGGGCGGCTTCGTCGTCGACGTCGTCGGCACCGGCGAGGAAGCGCTCGATGTGCTCGCCGCCGAAACCTACAATGCCGCGATCCTCGATCTCGGGCTGCCCGACATCGACGGGCTGGAGGTTCTGCAAACGCTGCGCCGCAGCGGCGACGCGACGCCGGTACTGATCCTGACCGCGCGCGATGCCGTGTCCGACCGCATCGCCGGGCTCGACCGGGGAGCCGACGACTACCTTTCCAAGCCCTTCCACCCGCGCGAGCTGGAATCGCGGCTGCGTGCGCTGATCCGGCGCAGTCAGGGCACCGCCGATCCGGTGCTGCGCGTCGGCGACCTCAGCCTCGACCGGTCCACCCGCGTGGTCGAACTCAAGCGCTCGGTGCTCGACTTGCGGCGCCGCGAAATGGCAGTGCTGGAGACGCTGATGGGGCGCCCGGGCAAGGTCGTCACCAAACAGCGCCTCAATTCCGAGGTGTTCAACTTCGCCGACGCCGTCGCGCCCAATGCGCTGGAAGTCTACGTCGGCCGCCTGCGCCGCAAGCTGATGCCGGACGGGCCGACGATCCGCACCATCCGGGGCCTCGGCTACATGCTGGAGACCTGATGGCCTCGCTGCGATCGCGCCTGACGGCGGCGGTGATGGTGCCGCTGCTGGCGCTGGCGGTGACTTTCGGCGGCATCACCTGCTGGATGATCCAGCGCTCGGGCGCGGCGACTTCGGACCGCATCCTCGTCGGCTCGGTACGCCTGCTCAGCCGCGCCGCCGATGCCGAGGACGCCGTGCGCGAACAGGTTCTTCCGCTGGCCGTCCACTTGCTCCAGCGCCGCTCCGCACCCGTCACGCACTACAGCATCTGGGACGGCACGGAACTGATCGCGGGCGAGCGCGGCCTGATCCCGCCGCCCCAGTACGACACCCGCACCGGCCGCGCCACGCAGCGCCTGCCCGCCGCCAGCTTCCCGCGCACCTACCGCAACACCCCGCTGACCGGCGGCTACGTCGACCCGCGCGATGCCGACGGCGTGATCCAGCCCGGGTACCTGCGCGACGGCACGCTGGCCGGCAAGCCGGTACGCATCGCCACCGAAATCCGCCGCCTCCACCGCAACGGCCATGCCGTAGTGGTGCAGGTGGCCGACTTCGTGGATGATCGCTGGGCCTACCAGCAGACCTACTTCCTGCGCGTGCTGGGCGCGGGCGTGCTGATCGCGATGACGGCGGTGCTGCTGTTCTACTGGGCCATCACCTGGGGCCTCAGGCCCTTCGCCTCACTCACCGGGCAGATCGAGACCGCCCGCCGCGAGCCGCCGCCGCAGTTCCGCCTCGCACTGGAGGAGGACGCCCCGCGCGAGGCGCGGCTGCTGGCCGGATCGTTCAACGCCCTACTCGCCCGCACCGAGCGCGCGGTGGATTCGCTCAAGCAGTTCACCGCCAATGCCTCGCACCAGATGCGCACGCCGCTCGCCGTGGTGCGCGTCCATCTCGACGTGCTGGAGCGCTACGGCCCTGCCTCCCCGCGCGGCGCGGCGGCGCTGGAGGACATCGGCAACGCCGTGCTCTCGCTGGAACGGCTGCTGCTGCAACTGATCGCCCTCGCCCGCACCGAGGAGCAGGGCATCGCCGAGGACGCCACCTTCGACCTTGCCACCGTCGCCGCCGACCTCGTCGCATCGCGCATCGACCAGCCGGGATCGGACGGCCTCGACATCGGCTTCGAGGCGCCGGATCACGGCCCCGTTCTCGCCAGCGGCCATCCGGTGCTCGCGGCCGAGATGATCGGCAACCTGTTCGACAACGCGGTGCGCTACAACCGCCCCGGCGGCACCGTCACCGTGCGCGTGCTGCACCGCGCCGGACGCGCGCGGATCGAAGTGGAGGACGACGGCCCCGGCATCGCCCCGCAGGACCGCGAGCGCGTGTTCGAACGCTTCTACCGCGCCCGCAGCGAAAGCGGCGCGACAGGCAGCGGCCTTGGCTTGTCGATAGTCCGCGCGCTCGCCGAACGCATGGGCGCCGAGGTCCGGCTGGAGCCCGGCACGGATGGTCGCGGCGTGCTCGCGGGCATCGACTTCGCCGCGCCGCAGCCCATCGACGAACATGCCATCGACACCGAAGCGGAGGCGCAACAATTCGCGCTCGCGACAGCTTGCTGACAGGGTTCTCGCGGCAGAACCCTTGTCATGAGCCAGGCGCCTTCGGGCGCGGCAACAGGATCACCGATGTCCGCAAATCCTTTCGTTCGGTCACTGCGATGATCGAGACTGCCCCCCCGCCTCTCCCCCCCACCGACCATGCGCGCAGGCGCCTGCGCCCTCACCTTCAGGTGCGGCTGCTGGCGGGTTTCCTGCTCGGCATGGGCGGCGGCACGCTGGCCGGGCTGTTCGCCAGCGACTCCCCCGCGACCACGCTGCTGATGCGCTGGGTGGTGAAGCCGGTGGAGCAGGCGTTCCTCTTCGCGCTGTTCCTGCTGATCGTGCCGCTGCTGGTGTCCGCCATCGTCAGCGGCACCGCGCGCCTGCGCAACATGGCGGGGATGCGGCGACTGCTGCTCTCGACGCTGGCGCACATGCTGGCGGCCTCGGTCGCGGCGGCGCTGATCGGGCTGGCCATGGTCAACCTGTTCCGCCCCGGCGACGTGGTGCCCGCCGAGATCGGCCAGCAACTCCTCGCGGCGGGCCATTCTTCCGCACCGCCGAGAGGCTTCGGCGCGCTGTTCTCCTACGCCGCCGTGGAACGACCGATCATGATCGTGATCGTCGCCTCGGTGCTCGTCGGCATGACCCTGACTTTCCTGCGCACCCGCCGCAGCGGCCACGTGCTCGCCACCAGCGAGCGGGTGTTCGATGCCGGGATGCACGTCCTCGGCTATGTCGCGCGGCTGGCGCCGATCGCCGTCGCCGCCTTCATGTTCGACCTGACGCTGGTGTTCGGCTGGCACCTGCTGCTCTACCTCAGCGCCTATGTCGGCGTGGTGGTCGCGGCGCTGATGCTGCAGGTGGTGCTGACTTTCTTCGCGGTCGTGTGGATGCGCGGGGGGGTGACCCCGGCGGCGTTCCTGCGCGGCGTGCAGGAGCCTGCCGTCATCGCCTTCTGCACCTCCTCCTCCAACGCCACGCTGCCCAGCGCACTGCGCGCAGCGGAACTGGACCTGCGCCTGCCGCCGCGCGTGGCCCGGCTGGTGCTGGGCGTCGGCACCATCGCCAATCAGGGCGGCACCGCGATCTACACCGCCGTCACCGTGCTGTTCATCGCCCAGTTCTTCGGCATGGACCTCTCGCTCGGGCGGCAGGGTATCGTGCTGGCGGTGGCCGCCGTCGCGGGCATGGGCACCATCGGCGTGCCTGCGGGCTCCCTGCCCACGGTCGCCGCCGTGCTGGCGCTGACCGGCTTGCCGCCCGAGGGCATCGGCCTCGTCGTCGGGGTGGACCGGCTGCTCGACATGTTCCGCACGATGGTCAACGTGGTGGGCGACCTCGCCGTCGCCACGGCGGTGTCGAAGGATCGGCAGATGCAGGCGGGCTAACGCATGCACAACCCGCGCGCGACGTCGGGGCGCAGTTGCCAGCGGCCCTGCTTGAGCAGCCAGCTGCGCGCGCCTTCCTTGCTGACCGCGTAGCCCTCTATGTCCTCGCGGCTGTTCGTGCCCGGCTGCTGTGGCTCGATCGCGCAGGACATGAGCCGCCCGGCGCTGTCGTAGACGAGGCAGGCCCCCGTTGCCGTCATGAACCCGCTGGCGTCGCGATCAGTGAAGTGGCGGCAGACGACTTCGAGCACGGTGCCGAACTCGGTCATGCCGCCGGGACCGGGCCGGGCAAAGCTGCGCAACCCGACGATGTCGGCGCGGGTCTCGCCGCCCGCGTCATCGAGGCCGAGCAACCCCCGCCACGCCGCCGCTTCCTCGCCGTTCATATGCGCGGCGACACGCGCCGCCTGGATCGCGGCGATGTCGAGCGAGAGCAGGTCGCCCGGATTGCCCTGGAAGGCGGTCTGCGCGAAACTCAGCATGTCGAGATCGAATGCGCCGACATCCTCCGGCAAGGGCCACGCCAGTTGCTCCTCCGCGTAATGCAGGCCGTCGGTCGGAAAGATGCGGTGATGGCGGAACGCCTCCATCCACGCGACGCGGATGTTCTCGTCGTCCACCGGCACGAGGCGCATGTCGGCCGAAATCACCGCGCGCAGGAAGGTGAAGAAGGTGATCCCGAACGGCGGCGCATAGTCCAGCGCGCGGATCAGCATCGACTGGAACATCTGCGCCGTCTTGCCCAGCCGCGCGGCGATCTCCTGCGCCAGCGCGGGCGACAGGGCGCCGCGCGGGAGGATGCCGCTGCCGTTGCTGGCGATGGCGATCAGCCCCTCGATCCGCGCGCCGGCGACTTTCTGGAACGCGCGGTAGACCGCCTGCACCAGCACGTTGCCGAGCTGGTGCGGCTCGTCGCCGATCTCCGGGCTGTCGTAGAGCAGGTCGCCGATCAGCGGACGCAACGTCGCGCCGCCGCCCGCCGTCTCGGAGAACGTGCGGGCCAGCGATCCCAGCACGCCCAGCCGCTCTATGTCGCCGCGCGCCTCGGTGATCTGCGCGGCGACGAGTTCGCCGTAGGAATAGCGCTGGAAGATCGCCACGAGGTCCGCGAAAGCCTCGTGGAAGGCGAGCACGTCGCGGTGGGTGGCGGTCATGAATTCCGGCTTCACCGCGTCGAGCAGCGCGTGGGTCATCTCATGGACGATGACGTCGTGGGACAGCGCGGTGAAGACCTGGCTGCCCGGCGGATAGCCCACCGTGTCGCTGCGCGCCTTGTAATGGCCGAACACCACGCAGGCGCGCGCCGGATCGAACCACGCCTGCGCCTCCTCGACCTCCCACGGCGCGAGGTGGAAACGATCGGCGCGCGACCATTCGCCGGTCGCCGGATCGTGCATCAGGCCCAGCACGATCTCGCGCCCCAGCGCCTTGCGGAAGGTGCCGTAAAGCTGCGAGGCGGTAGCGTAGACCATCTGCACGATGAAGCGCGGATCGCTCAGCGAAGGCGGATAGCCGGCGTCGGCGATGGTGACGATGCTGTTGGGCTTCATCCCCTCGACGATCGCGCGGACCGGGCGCCACTGCGGCTTGTCCTCGGTCCAGACCGGCAGGGTGACGGCGAAGCGGCGTCCGCGCAGGGTCTTGCCGTCGGCGGAGAACTCCAGCGGCTCGTATGGCTCGGACACGGTGACGACGCCGCCCCGGTCGGCCCGCGCGGTGGGATCGATGGCAAAGATCCGCATCCGGCGTACCATCGGCATGTCGGTGTCGGGAGCCGGGCATCGGTCCCGCGCCCGTCTGCGCTCGTCCGCCTCGTCCTCGGCGCTGCGCACTTCGCGCAGGACGCGGGGGGAGACGGTTATGACGACGCCCTCGCTCATGCGGGCAGGCCGAACAGCGGCTGCGCGCTGTAGAGCGCCGAGCCTTCGAGGAGCGGCTTCTGCTCCTCCCCCGCCATCTCGCGGGCGATGGCGGCGAACATGTCCTGCGCGCTCATCCCGGCGCCCTGCCCGCGCAGGATCTTCGTCGCCGCGCGGGTGAACACGCCCGAGCCGCCCTCCTCCATCGCCGACTGCTCGGGCAGGCAGGCGCAGAAGGTGACATAGGACAAGTCGGCGCCGTAGATCTCGGAAGGGCTGGCCGCCGCAGCCCGGCTTCCCCGCGCCGCCTTGCGCGCCTCGTAAGCCTTGAGCGCGATCGCATCGGGCAGGCTGACGCTGCGCGCCCGGCGGTCGGTGCGCCCGCCCAGCGCCATCCGGCTCGACCGGCCGGAGTGGCAGAAGTCATGGAAGCGGATGACCTTCACGCCGTCGGCCACTTTCATCAGGTCGGGCCATTCGTCGTCGATGATCAGCCCGCCCTCGCGCCAGTCGAGCGCCACCAGCGCCTCGTCCTTGTCGTCGGCGAACTGCTTGTCCTGCAACTCGTCGCCGTCGACGTCGAGGACGCGGGTGCCGTGGGAGGAGATATGGATCATCACGCTGTCCCCGGCCCGCGCCTTGCCGAGAATGCCGCGCAACGCCTCGCGGATCTGCCCGGCACTGGCGTCGGACAGCACGGTGGGGTCGTAACCCTGCTGGCGGAACGTCTCGGCCCAGGTATTCGCATCGTTGACGCAGCCGTAGAGGCGCATGCCCTCGGGAAAAGCGTCGTTGCCAATGCACAGCGCGATCTTCTGGCCGCCAAGCTGCACCGGGGTCGCGGTCTTAGGCGGCGGTGCGGCGGGCACGATCTCGGCGGGCTGCTCGAACAAGCCTGCGGGCATCCCGTAGTAGTTCGCCGCCACGATCGCCCGGCCGACGCGCGGCTCGCCCGCCGGAAAGCGCGGCTTCACCGCGCCCGCATCGCCCAGCCCCAGCATCCGCCGCAGCACGTTCTCGAGCGTCGCCACGTCGTTGTCGAACCCGCCGTGCGAGCGCGATCCCGAGGCCATCGTCGGCTTCGCGGCAGGCGCGGTCGGCGACAGGATCACCGCGTCCCGGAACGCCCGCTTCACCTCCGGGTCGGTGCGGATGAAGTCCTCCATGCCCAGGATCGGCGTCCCCTTCTTCGGCTCGAACGCCCGGCTGACGAGGTAGAGCAGTGACTTGCGGTAGATGTTGGCACAGTTGTCCGCCCGCTCCGCTTCGCGCGTCATCGCGAAGAGGCTCGCCTCCTCGATCTTCTTCTTGCCGATCAGGCTGCCGAGCGTCTGCGCGAAGAGGTCGTTGGTGATCGCCGGGGCCAGCAGGTGCATCTGCTTCACCCGCAGCTTGTCGGCGCAGAGCACCGGCAGGAAGTACGCATGGAAGATCGAACCCGCACTGTGCCCCAGCGCGAAGATCTCGGTCGGCTCCTTCCACGCCGCCGCCAGCTTCTCTGCAAAAAGCCGCGCGCCGCCGCCGGTGTCGCTTGAGCGGCGAGCACTGTCCTTCATCGCGTCCCACAGCAGGGTGCCGACCTTGCCGCCGATCAGCTCCACTGCCGGGTCGGTGGTGAAGTCATAGATGTCGCGCGAGATGGCGCGGCCCTTGCGGCGGTCGCCCTCGACGATCTGCCAAAAGGTCTCCAGCCCGCCGGTCTCCCAGATGAAGAAGACCGGGTAGATGCCGTGCGCCATCCACCAGCGGTGATAGGCCCATGCCGCCGCGAGGCCGCTGCGCTCGTCGGTCAGCCCGCCGTGGGCGTAGAGCATCAGCCGGTAGCCCTGCTTCGCCTTGTCGACGATGCTGGCGACGAGCCGGTCGAGGTCCGTCTCGTGCGTCGCCATGATCCCGTCGTCGGAAAGCACCCCCTTGCGCAAGTTGACGACATGGAGCGCCAGTTCGCGCAGCTGCTCGGGCGCGCCGGTGAACGGGCCGGGATCGACGAAGACCGGCCAGGGCGACACCGCGACGGCGTCGCCACCGCGCGTCCTGGCTTCGGCGGCCTCCCCGGCGGAGGGCAGCCAGTCCGGCGCCACGACATTCGCCTTGTCCCCTGCAGCATTCCACGCCGCGACGTAGTCCCGCAGCGCCGCGATACGCTCCAGCTGCTCCGCACCCGGCTCAGCGCCTTCCCGCACCACCAGCAGTTCGACCGGCTGGCCCGGCTCCAGCCTGCGGTTGGCGCGGACCGAGCCGTCGGGGAACAGCAGGTAGTGGAACCGCTGGCTGAGCGCGGCCGAGGCCTTCAACTGCTCGGTCAGTTCCTTGACCGGGACATTGCCGACCCACTCGATCGCGAGCCAGTCCTTCTGCGCAGCGGCCATGAGCATCCTCCTAGGCATTGGCCTGTAGCGGCCGGGTGAAACGGGACAGCAGCATCGGCATCGTCGCGACGACGCCGGGAAGCAGGGTCAGCAGTGAGCCGGAGCCCTCGTGATCGAGGAAGGTGATGAGCACCGAGCCCGCCGCGACCAGCAGCAGCAGCGGCACGCGCAGCACGTTCCACGCCCCGCCGCGCTGCGCGTCCTGCCGGAACTGGTGGAACCACTCGGGCTGCTCCAGCGTGCGGATCCAGTGCCCGAAGCTCTCGTTCATCAGCCGGAAGTTGGGATCGGTCTTGACCAGCCGCCGCGTCAGCAGGCTGTTGAGCACCGGGAAGTTGCTGGTGTTGATGAACTTGCCGTGCGCCAGATGGTGCAGCGTCAGATGCTCTTCCTTGCTGGAGCGCACCCATTCGCCCTGATAATAATCGCCGAGGAAGTTCGCCATGTATTCGTGGATCTGCTCGCGGTAGACGTCGTTGAGATCGTTGAGCACGCCCAGTTCTCCCGGAGGCACAGGCGCGGTCATGTCTTCGATCGATATGCCGAAAGAGCGGATCTGGTCCTGGATGCGGTCGGAGGGCACCTGTATCATCTCGCTGGCGATCGCCTCCGCCACCGCCGGATTGCGCGCCGCCCAGCGCCGCACCGAGGCACGGTTGACCGGGTCGTCGATCAGTTCCAGCAGCCGCTCCAGATTGGCGCCGCCGCGCGGCGGATCGGGCTCGGCGTCGAGCGGCGCGGGCTCGGCCAGCGTCTCGGTCCAGGTGTAGGTGATGAATTCGGAGAACAGTTCGGCCCAGCGGTAGGACTCGCTCTCGTTCATGATCCCGGCGCTGCCCGCCACCTCGGCCTCGCGCTTCTCGCGGTCGCGCGCCTGCCGCAGCCGGACCAGCGGCATCGTCTGGACGAAGAAGTAGACGTTGACCTCGGGCCGGGCGGTCAACTGCTCCAGCAGCGCCAGCGTCTTCACGCGCAGATCGCGGTTGGCGACGATGCTTTCGAAGCCGGTGACGATCCACGACTTGGCGGTGAGCAGCGCCATGCTCTTCTCGCCCAGCTTGCCGCGTTCGAGCGCAAGGTCGAACATCTCCAGCCGGTCGCGCGTGTCGAGCGAGTTCTGCAGCTTGCGGAATTCGCGCGTGGGGTAGTTGATGAAGACGGCCTTGATCGGCCGCGTGGACTTGGTGCGGATCTGCTCGGGCGTATGGCGCGGATGGAGCGCGCGGAAGCCGAAATGCTGCAGCCCGAACAGGTTCTGCGCGGCCAGCACCAGCAGGCGCCAGGTCAGGAATGTCGCCACGCCCATGGCGCCGACCGCCAGCAGCCAGTCGCGCAGCACGATCAGCCCCGGGCTGCGCGGCATGGTGACGAGCGGCACGCCGGTGCGGCCTTGCGCCCAACCCGCGAAGCGAGCCAGTTCGCCGAGGTGCAGGTCGATCGGATGGTCGAAGCGGACCGGGTCGTCGCTCCACAGCCGCATGATCGCGGCGGCCATCGGCGACGGCGCGCCGGGCTCGGCGGCGGCATGGTCCGCGACCAGCTTGCGGGCGGACAGATCGGCGGGTGCGGGCGTCTTCGCCTTGGGCGCGCTGTCGTAGAACGGCCGCATCTGCGCGACATCGTCGGCGACTTGCGCGCTTGACTGCTCCAGCACCCAGGCGTCGGACAGCGAGCGGTCGGCGCGCAACTGCCCCGCTCCCGCGCAGCATGCAGCGAGCGCCGGGATGACCGCCAGCAAGTAGATCGTCACGAGCTGATGGCGCAGCACGCGGTTGACACGCCGCATGACGGAAGGCGGTACGAATTCGGCCGCGACCGTCCGCGCACGCTCTATCCACGGCACCGGACGACGAATGATCCGGTCCAGTCCCATCCTCCCAAGGGGTAACCAGTCCAGCGCCGCCACTATCCACATCACCACCAGCAGCACCGGATAGGCGATGGCCCGCCACTGCGCCCCGAGGCAACAGGCCAGCACCACGCTCGCATAGATGCCGAGGGCCGCGTAGAAGACCGTCGCCACCTTGCCCCAACCGACCGGCAGCGTGCCCCAGCTATGGTCGGCATCCTTGCGCGCGAGCAGGATCAGCAGCAGGAACAATCCCAGCGCCGCATGCAGGAACGCCGCGTCGCCCCGCGCCAGCAGCAGGCCGAGCGACATCAGTACCACCACCGCCAGCTGCGCCGACATGCCGCGCAGATACCACTGGTCGGCCTCGGCACTGTGGAACGGCTCGGGATCGGGCCAGAGCTTGCGCAGCAACGAGCGCGGGTCGGTCGAGGCCATGACGCCCAGCCCCACCGCCAGCACCAGCCCGACACAGAGCATCGTCACCCCCGCCACGAAAGCCGGATCGAGCGCCGCGTTCTGCAGCTTCGAACGGTCGTACCATGTCGCCACCAGCCAGTGCGCCGAGCAGGCGACTCCGATCGACATGCGTACCCGCTTGCCGCCGTAGCGCGCGTCGAACGGCGCGCCTGCCGTGGGACCCGCCGTCCGGCCATGCTGCGCAGCATCGGCAAGCCCGCAGCGCTCGTCCACCGATCCCGCGACATGGGTGAGCCCATCGACGGCATCGAGCTGGCTGCCGAACGTCTCGTTGTACGCGCGCGCCGGGTCGGAATGCTGCAGCACTTCGAGGCTGGCCGGGTCGATCACCGCATAGCCGAAGCCCTCCGGCACCGGCACCGCGAGCGTCGCGGCGGGCGGCTTGCCCGACATCACGAGGTTCGCCGCTCCCGCGCGGGTCAGCAGGACCACCATGCGCGCATCGCCATTGGCGGCGGCGGGAACCTGATCGATCGTGTAGACCTGCCCCTTCCCGCAGCCGAAGCCGCCATCGGCGCGCGCCTCGCCTTGCCGTCCGGTGCAGGGAATAACGTCCCCGGCGCGCAGGCGTCCGAAGTAGCGACGCTCGCGAATGTCGGCGAGCGGGCGGTCCTTCGTCGGCAACTGGTCGATGATCGTGCTGCCCACCATGCTGCGCAATTGCAGCGCTGCAAGCGGCAGCGGCGCCGGGTAAGTCTGCCACGGCGCCGACGACGCCCCCGCGCCCGATTGCTGCAGCGAGGTCCAGCCGGCACCCCACACTTGGTCGGTGCCCCTCTCGATCGCGCCGAGGCTGAAGCCCACCTCGCGGTCGATGTCCTGCGCGATCGCGGCGGCAAGGCCCTGCGCCATCGTGTCATTGTCGCGGCGCAAGTCTCCCCAGAACGCGATCACCGCGCAGGCCGTCACCAGGGTCGCCACCATCAGCGGCACCGCGGCGATGATGCCGATCACGTCCATCCAGCCGAGCGAGGCATTGTGGTCGATCGAGGCCAGCTTGATCAGCGGGATCAGCAGCAGCAGCACGACCACCGAGAACCCGAACGCCGCCTTGGTGAACGGACTGAGGTTGCCCAGCACCGCCACGGCGCTCGGCGGATCGCCCAGCGCGCTGAGCAGGCACCGGCGCGGCGCGCACACATAGGCGCCCTCCTCGCGCTGGATCGTCACCGGCCGCCCGAGGTCGAGCGGCCACTGATAGACCAGCCGCTCGCGCCCGCCGATCTCGATCTTCGGGGTCTTGCCCGTGGTGTCCGGCGCTGCGCTGCCCTCTGCAGCCTTCTCCTTCACCGCAGGAGGCTCGATGCGCTGCGGCCAGTCCCCGCGCAGCACCAGCAGCACCTCGCCGTCCGGCCCGGTGATCGCCAGTTCGCGCGCCCGCGTCGGCTCGCTGCGGCCCTGTATCACCGACTGCGCGGAACTCTGAGCGCAGAAGGGATCGCCCTTCTCGGTCGCAAAGGCGGACATGACCGGCTTGCGGTCGCGCGCCTGAAAACCGTCCAGGCTGAGCCGCAAGGTCGTCGGCGCGACCGGCATCACGCGGCAGCGGTCCTGCGCGGCATAGCGCACCTGAAAGCGGTCGCTGGCGCTGTCGGCATTGGCGCCGTCGCGCTGACCGTCCTGCGAGGCGCGCCGGGTGACCATGTCGCCAAGGTCGCGCAGCAGGCTGGCCATGCGCGCCACTTCGCCGAAGTCCGCCTGCTGGCGCCGCAGCACGAGGTCCGAGCGCGCCTGTATCAGCAGCAGCCCGAAGAACAGCACCACCGCGATCGTCGTCGACAGCAGCACCGCGATCGAGCGCACGCCCGGCAGGGAGGCGACGCCGGTCATGTCAGCCGGTCACTGCGGGCTGTGACAAAGCGCGTCCGGACGAACCCACAAGGCGAAACCATACGGCCACCGGCATGCCCCTATACGAAGACGCCCCTAAGCAATTGCCTCAGGGTCGCAGCATTGTCCCAAATGCGCCGTATTTCCCGGCGCTTTTCACGAACACTATTTGCCGAATGTCGCAAGCCCCCAAATCATGACGATGACTGCCATGAAACAGTAAACCTCAACCCTACCCTTCAACATTCATTCTACAAATCGTTGAATATTATGAATACTATCGATGAATCGCGACAATTCGGAAACCATCGCACCACTCCATTACAAATATCGTCACTTGACCGACCCCTCAAACGAGAGCCTCCTGCCGCCGCACAGCCAGGGCAAGGCATCGTCGAGAGGGGGGCATGGTGATCGCCAGAGGAACACTCCTGAGCGTATCGCTCGCGGCGCTGGCCGCCTGCCACAGCGGGCCGAAGGACGAGGCGCAGACAGTCGGCGTGCGCGATGACACGCTCGTCCAGGCGGACGAGGACTATTTTCACGAGATGGACGACGGCGTCGCCCTCACCCCCGACGAGGTGAAGGGCCGCAACATGTGGCTGGTGTGGAGCGGCGGCAACGACCGCTTCTGGGACTTCATGAGCAAGCCGACGCTCGGCGGGTTCGACCTGCTCAAGATCGTCGCCCCGCCGCCCGGCAGCCCCAATGCCCGGCCGACGCGCTGGAAGGTCATGGGCCTCGTCAACGAACCCTGCTTTTCCGCGCCGACGAAGCCGGACGGCTATGGCCTCTGGCGCGACACCCGCGATCCGGGCTGCGCGCCCGATCCTTTCGCGAACGAAAAGAAGTACCCCGGCATCCGCATCGGCGCGCGCGGGACGACGGTGCCGGTCGGCTCCTACTTCGGCGAACCCTCCGGCATCCTCGGCCTGCGCCTGTTCCCCAACCCCGACTTCGACGAAAAGGCCAAGGCTCGCTGGGACGCGAAGCGCTATTACAGCGACGCGCGCTACTACAACGATCCCAGGCTGGTGCGCCCCTACCGCGTGGGCATGAGCTGCGGGTTCTGCCACCTCGGCCCCAGCCCGACGCGCCCGCCCGCCGATCCCGAGAAGCCCGCCTTCGCCAACCTCAACTCGACGGTCGGCGCGCAGTACATGTGGGTGGACCGGCTGTTCATGTGGAAGGCCGATCCGTCGAATTACATGTACCAGCTGGTCTCGACCTACCGGCCGGGCGCGATGGACACCTCGCTGGTCTCCACCGACAACATCAACAACCCGCGCACGATGAACGCGGTCTATCTCCTCGGCGACCGCCTCGGCGCCGCGCGCAAGTTCGGGCGCGAGACGCTGGCGGGCGGCGGCACGAAGAACGTGCAGTTCAACGACATCTACGATTCCGGCCCGCTCACGCAGTATTTCGACAAGCCCGCGACCGTCTGGACGCCGCATGTCCTCAAGGACGGTGCCGATGCGGTGGGCGCGTTGGGGGCGCTGAACCGCGTCTACCTTAACATCGGGCTGTTCTCCGAAGAGTGGCTGACGCACTTCAACCCGGTCGTCGGCGGCAGGATCATCAGCCCGATCGAGATCGCCACCGCGCGGCGCAACTCCGCCTACTGGCGCGCGACCGAGGCGGGGACGCCGCTCACCGCGCTGTTCTTCCTCAAGGCCGCGCGCCCCGATCCGCTGGCCAATGCGCCGGGCGGAGCGGGTTACCTGAAGGCGAGCCCGCAAGTGGTCCAGCGCGGCGCGATGGTCTTCGCCAATACCTGCGCGCGCTGCCACTCCAGCAAGCAGCCCGACGCCCCCGCAGGCGCTTCGCTGGTCGATGCCATTGGCCCGGATTACATGACCCGCTTCAAGGCATGGTGGCGCTGGACCCAGACCGAGGACTTCAAGAGCAGGATGCGCGCCCTCGTCGCGCGGCCGGACTTCCGGCAGGGCAACTACTTCAGCACCGACGCGCGCATTCCGGTGACGCTGCTGCGCACCAACTTGTGCAGCCCGCTGGCGACCAATGCCCTGCGCGGCAACATCTGGGACAACTTCTCGTCCGAAAGCTACAAGGTGCTGCCCTCGGTCGGCACCGTCGCCTATCAGGACCCGTTCACCGGAGAGCCGCGCGCATACCGCATGCCCGCCGGAGGACGCGGCTATACGCGCGTGCCCTCGCTGGTCTCGCTGTGGTCGACCGCGCCGTTTCTGCTGGGCAACACGGTCGGCACGTTCAACGGCGACCCGTCAGTGGCGGGACGCATGGCCGCCTTCGACGACGGCATCGCCAAGATGCTCTGGCCGAACCTGCGGGAGCGCGACGCGATGCTGCCCGGCGCCTGGGGCATGATCGACCGCACGACGACGCGCAGCAAACTCTACGTCCCCTCCTCGTTCATCCCCGACGCCCCGGGACCGCTGGACGAACAGGCACGCAAGGCCCTGCGCACGCTGGAGAACGCGGACGGCGACATAGAGCTGGGGCCAATCCCCAAGGGGATGCCGGTGAACCTGCTCGCCTCGCTGCAGCCGCTGGCAGAGAGCCGCGACCCGGCGACCATCGCGCGTCATTACCGCGACCTCATCGTGCTGCTGGCGCGGCTCAAGAAGGGCCTGCTCACCCTGCCGCGCGGGGCTGACGACGCCGCAGTGCGCGCCCACTTCGCGTCCTTGCGCGAACCGCTGATGGCGCTCAACAAGTGCCCCGACTTCGTGGTCAATCGCGGCCACTACTTCGGCACGGAGGAGTTCAACCGCTACCAGCGTACCCGCGACGAGCGCGATTTCGGCCAAGAGCCGGTCCTCTCCGACGAGGACAAGCGGGCGCTGGTCGAATACCTCAAGACGCTCTGAGCGGGCAGTGCCTGACACGGTCCATGACTATATCGTGATCGGCTCGGGCGCCGCAGGCGGCACCGTCGCGGCGCGTCTGGCCGAAGCGGGCGGGCGGGTGCTGGTCATCGAGGCCGGGCCGGACCCGTGCGCGGAAGACACGGCGCTGGACGATGCCCGTCCCGGCGCCGACTACACGGTGCCCGCCTTTCACCCTTTCGCCTCAGAAAACCCGCAGTTCGCGTGGGACTATCGCGTCCGCCACTTCGCCGACCCCGAACTGGCGCGAGAGGATGCCAAGGCCCGGGACGGTCTCGTCAGCTATCCCCGTGCGGGCGCGCTGGGAGGCTGCACCGCGCACAATGCGATGATCTTCATGATGCCGCCCGACAGCGACTGGGCGCACCTTGCCGCGCTGACCGGCGATCCCGGCTGGTCCCCCGAGGCGATGCGGCGGCACCGCAAGACCGTCGAGGACTGCCGCCATCGCCCGTTCTGGCGCCTGCTGGCCCGCTTCGGCATCGACCCGACCGGGCATGGCTGGGACGGCTGGCTCCCGGTCGAGAAGGCAGTCCCGATGCGCGCCTTTCGCGATGCGGCGCTGATCCGCTCGCTGCTGCTGGCGACGCTGGTGGACGTTGCGCGCGGCCGGAACTGGCTCGCTCGCATCGGTGTGTTCCTGCGCGACTGGGGCGATCCCAACGACGGCAGGCGGCAGGATCGCGAGCAAGTCTGCTACACGCCGCTCTCCACGCAAGGCCACGCCCGCAGCGGCACGCGCGAACGACTGCAGGCCGTGCGCGACGCGCATCCCGACCGCATCACGATCCTGACCGACTGCCTCGCCACCCGCGTCATCTTCGACGCTGGCGGACGCGCCGGCGGGGTCGCCTGGCTCAAGGGCCGACATCTCCACCGCGCCTGTCACCAGCCCGGCACTCCGGTCCAGGAAGGCGCCAGTTTCGCCCGGCGCGAGGTCATCCTGGCGGGCGGTGCCTTCGCCACGCCGCAACTGCTGATGCTGTCGGGTATCGGCGATGCGCAGCACCTTGCCGATCATGGCATCCCTTGCCGCCAGCACCTGCCGCAAGTGGGGAACAACCTTCAGGACCGATACGAGATCGGCCTCGTCCACCGCATGACAAAGCCGTGGCGTTCGCTGAAAGGCGCGACTTTCACGCCCGGCGACCCGCTGCACCATGCATGGCTGGGACAGGGGCGATCGAGGCGGCGGGGCATGTATATCTCGAACGGCGCGGCGCTGGCGGCCCTGCGCCGTTCCAGCACCGCGCGCGATGCTGCGCCGGACCTGTTCCTGATGGGGCTCATGGCCCGCTTCCGAGGCTATTATCCCGGATATTCGGCGGACTTGTGGCCCGGCCTCGACGGGTTCAGCTGGACCGTCCTCAAGGGCCAGACCGGGAACCGCGCCGGCACCGTGCGCCTCGCCTCCGCCGACCCGCGCGATCCCCCCCGGATCGATTTCGCGCACTTCGCGCAGAACGGCGAGGCGGACCTCACCGGCCTCGTCGAAGGACTGGAAATGGCGCGTGCCCTCGCCCGTCCACTGATCGCGCGCGGCATCATCGCCGAGGAGGAACTGCCGGGCAGCGGCGTCACCGGCGAAGCCCTGCGCGGCTGGGTCCGCGCAAATGCCTGGGGCCACCACGCCTGCGGCAGTGCGGCGATCGGCCCGGTGCTCGATCCCGCGGGGCGCGTCCACGGCATCGAGGGGCTGCGCGTGGTCGATGCCTCGATCTTCCCGCGCATCCCCGGCCTTTTCATCGCCGGGCCGATCTACCTCGCGGCCGAGAAGCTGGCCGCCGACATCCTGCGCCGGAACAGGGAGAGCTGACCGATGCTGCGCCTTCTGCACCGCCTTCTGGAAGCGGGCCTCCACTTCGAGCGGCGCTTCGATCCCTTCTTTCGCCCGGCGCTGGACGCGGTCTTGCGGATGCCGCTGACCCGGTTCTTCAACTGGACCATCAACCTCACCCGCAGCCGCGCGGTGCCGCCGCTGGCACAGGAAGCCATCGACCCGGACGAGGACGTCAGCCTCGACGCCATCATTGCCGAGATGCAGCATCACCTCGACCTCGACTTCACGCCCGGCAATTACGAGCGGGCGGGAAACACGAAGACGCACGGCCTCGTCCGGGGCACCTTCACCGTCCTTCCCGGCCTTCCCGAGCATGTGCGCCGGGGCGTCTTCGCGGCGCAGCGCAGCTTCCCCGCATGGATCCGCTTCTCCAATCCCGGACCGCACGTAGAACCGGACATCGACGACGTCGGCTTCGGCTCGATGAGCGTGAAGCTGACCGAAGTGCCCGGCCCCAAGCTGATGGACGACGAGACGTCCACGCAGGATTTCACCTCTGTCACCGTCATCACCTTCCCCACCCCCGACACGCGCGCGAACGCCCATCTGCAATACTGGAGCCGCCGCGAGATGGGCGTCTGGTACTTCCTGAACCTTCGGCGCCCGCATGTGCGCGACTTCATCATGCAGGCATTGTGGAACCGCACGCTCGCCAATCCGCTGGCCAACGAATACTTCTCCTGCACGCCCTATCTCCTCGGGGAAGGCCAGGCGATGCAGTACAGCTTCCACCCCCTCACCCGCGTCACCCGGCACATCCCGCGCCTGCCGATGCGCCCCGGCGACGACTACCTGCGCGACAACCTCGCCGCATCGCTGCAGCAGGGCGACGCCTGTTTCGAGATGCGGCTGAGGTTGCAGGCCGACCCCTTCCTCCAGCCGGTCGAGCAGGGCGCGGTGCTGTGGGACCCGGCGCACACGCCGTACATCCCGGTGGCGCGGATCACGATCCCGACGCAGGAATTCCGCTCGCCCGCGCAGTTCGCCTTCGCACGGCAACTGACATGGAACCCCTGGCACTGCGTTCCGGAGCATCGCCCGCTCGGCAACCAGAACCGCGCGCGACGGCGGCTCTATTACGAGATGTCGCGCTACCGGCAGGGCAAGAACGGTGAAAGCCATGTCGAGCCGACCGGGCACGAACGGTTCGATTAGGGCGTAAACTCATATACGGCAGCATCGAGGCGCCCGAATGGCGAACATATCGGGCCGAAGTGACCGCCGGGAGGGCTGGTTGCCCGTCCAGGGACAGTTCGGATCGAGATGGAAACCATTCGGACGTCCGAAGGATTGGACCTTTCCGCCGCTGTCCCGTGACGCTTCAGCAGGCGTCCGAGAGTATCCGCGCCATGCCCTCGATACCCGGCAGGAAGAAATACGCCCCGCCCACCACCGTCACGAACTGCGGCAACCCGTTCACGATGCGCGGATTGCCCTGGGCATCATGCCACGCGAAAGCGTCCGTCGCCTGTCCCCCATGGACCGGGCACCGGTTGCCCAGCAGCGGGTCCTGCTCGCCCGAAAGGCCGCCGAAGTAGGCGCTGGCTATCCAGCTGCCCTGCACGAACTCGAACTGCCGGGCGAGGCTGGCGTTGAGGCAGATAAAATGCAGCCCGCATTCCTCCAGCACGGCCTGCCCGTCTATCACCGCCTGCGGCTGCGGCGCCGCGCCGTAAGGTCGGCCACGCCGCAACAGGCGATGGAACCGGGCGGAGGCGACCGCATCGTGCATCGCCGTGCCCTTGAGCCCGAGCGAGGAAACCACATCGCGCACAAACCCGCGCCGCCCTTGCGGATCGTCGCCGCTGCGTGGATTTGCCCGGCGGATATGCGCTCCCACCGGACAGGCGATCCCGTCGGGGTCGCGCGCGAAGGTGAAGCGGTTCTCCCCTTCCGCCCCGAGTGCAGGCAGCGGATGCCCGTCGATCCCCCGCCCGACCATCCGCTCGGCCAACGCGATGGCGGCGTGCTTTCCGGCCACCCGTGCCGTCCAGTCCCAGAAACCGCCTACGTCCTGAACCAGTTGGCGATAGACGAGGTACGTCCCGTTCCGCCCGATCCCCCGCTCCACCGGATGATCCGCCACGAAGCCATACTCGTTGCCGTGCCCAAGCAGGAACTCGCCAAGCGCAACCCGATCCCGATAGTCTCGGTCCTTCGCCCCGCCGGGCCTGAGCGTGCCGTCCCAGTCGACCTCCGGCTGGGAGATGCCGTCCGTGAAGCCGAACGGCTCGCGCCCCACCGGTCCACTGCCCGCATTCACGCGCAGGACCGTGCAGGCCTCGTCCGGCATGGAGCCCAGCACCGTATCCTGCCAGCCCGCGATGTCGCCGACATCCGCCAGCAGGACCAGCAGCACGTGCGGCTCCGCATCCCCGCTGCCCCAGCGCCAGTATCGGGGCGCGCTGACGTCCACGTCTCCCAGCCGCCGCGAGCGCGAGGGATCGCCCGTCATCCCGTCGAGGAATTCCGGTGCGAACCCTGCTATCTCATCCACCGGCAGGGCCAGCGCCCGCAGTCCCGCAGCCGTGAATGCCACCTGGCAAACCCGCTCCAGCCGCCGCTCCTCCGCCTCGGCCAAGGTGGTGACCGAGAGGCAGCGAAGCCAGCCGCGCGCCGCATTCGCGTCCCTGATCCGCAGCAATACATAGCGCGCGCCGCCCAGCGAACCGAAGCCGCGCCCGACGAGCGCCTGCACGTCCTTGCGCGCCTCGGGAGGCAGCCCGCTCATATCTCCGCGATCCAGCGGCGCAGCGCCCGCCCGCGCGGCTTCGCCTCGAACCCTGCGCGGATGCGTGCATTGCGCGCCATGTCGTAGTTGGAGAGGCCGGGAAACGCCTTGTACCACACCTGGGTCGGGATCTGGTGGTGGAACAGGTAGCGCTTGAAGTCCTCCTCGCGGCGCGCCCCGCCGCGGATCAGCCAGTCGGTGCGCGGATAGCCAAGCCCGTTGGAAAACGCCAGATTGAGCCCGAAGGCCACCTTGTTGATGAAGTCGTCGTTGTAGGCCTCGCGGCTGCCGTCGTAATTGCTGGCGAAGTAGACGCGGCGCCTGTCGTCCAGGAACGTCCAGCTTGCGAAGTGGATCGTGTTCACCCGCGCCAGCCGTCCCTTGCGGTAGATGTGCCGCGCGCCCCAGTTGATCGCCCACAGGATCACGACCGTCAGCCAGCACCGGAAGCGCCCCGGCTTGAGCGAACCGATCGCGCTGTACTGGTTGGTAATGTCGTGATCCTCCTGCGCGGAAAGCGTACAGTTGCGCGCGCGATCGGGCACCGGTGCCAGCACCGGGTCGGTCTTCTCTCGATGGCGCAGCACCAGCACGAACGGCACGATGCCCAATACGAACAAGGGCACCATCATCGGCAACAGCAGCAGCCCGAGTGCCGGCAGCAGCAGGAAATGCGCCAGTTCGCCCAGTCTATTCAGGAGCGGCAACTTCTCCAGCGGCGTCAGCGGCACCGCCTGCCCCACTTGCGCCAGAATCGGCCAGAGTGCTTCCGGATCGTCCGTCCGATGCGCAAGCCGCGCTGCACGCAAGGCACGATGGAGGGCGGCCTCCTCGGCGATCTGCCGGGTGCCGCGTCCACGCCAGTTGACGTAATTGGCCGCCGTCGGGCAACGATGCCCGCGCATCCACGCGATAAGGTCGGTGCGCGGCTCGAAATCGATGCAGAACCCGAAGATGCGCCGCAAGCCCGGCCCCGCGACCACCGCCAGCGCTTCGAGGAACTCCGCATCCCCGCCGTCATAGTCGGCGATGAAGGCCAGGCGCACCGGTTCGATGACGGGCAGGCTCTCGGCCAACTCGATGCGGTCGGCCAGCGAGGGATCGTCAAGCACCACGAACCGGGCGACATGAATCCGCTTGAGCCGTCCAAACGGCACCAGCATGTTTTCCGGCCCGGCCTGCCCGGGCTCAGAGGTCATTGTCGCCAGCAGGCGCTCCAGTTCCGCACGCACTCCGAAACGGATCGGCGCGGCGATGAAGATGTGCCCCTGCCGGACCACGGCCGCGGGTTCAGTCGCCGAACTCGAGCGCGAAGTCGATCAGGCGCGTCTTGTCCCAGTAGACCTTGCCCAGATAGAGCCCCGGCTCGATCATCCGGATCTCGTCGCGCACGTGCGATGCCAGCAGCGACGTGTCCGAATAATCGAGGACGATGCACTCCCCGCCGTCGAGCCAGCTCGGCTCCTTGTAGACTTTCGCGACGATCGCCTTGAGACCGAACGGCAGGATGGTGTTGCGCAGGAAGCCATGCTCGCCGTCGAACACCTTGCCCTGCCAGGCGAAGATGTTGATCAGCTTGGCGATCTCGTCCGACACCGAGGTGCCCGGCGCGATGATCGCGGTGCCCCTGGCCTCTCCGTCAGGGATCGGCCCCGCCTCATGCGCCGAAAACAGCGCATCGAGCGCTGCCTGATCCATCTTGAGCCACTGCGATACCGACTGTCCCATGGCGATCCTCCCAAATCAGCCTGTCAGGTCTGCGCACTTGGAATCGATGCCATGTAAAAATTTGAACGGTTAGCTAAATAATCGAGCCACTTTTGCGCCTACGATTCGGCACGTTCCATCGATCCATGGAGAGACATACTGCATAATGACCAGAGATCGGAGTGTAATATTCTGGAGTTCCGACCGCTACTGACATTGCCTGTTAAGTACAACGCAGTACCGGCCGGCCCGGAAACGGAAAAACCCCTGATATCAACTTCGGAAACCACATGTGTGGGAGAATGGGGCGTCCTCTCTGGGACATCGTATGGGCGCAAGTCCCTCCCGGTTTGCAGAAACCCTGCGAAGGCCTTCTGCAACTCCGAGACGTTCCGGATCGACCCAGTGTTCAGGGACGACCGACACCCGGCACATCCACGCGGCAGGATCTAAGAGTTGCTTCATGGATGGTCGAATGATCGGCACTGAAGACGGGGGCAGCGCAGCACAGGTAAAGCGTCCTGCCGTCTTCGCCACCCAACATCGCAGCATAGACCGACTGTGGTCCTACATCGATCTGCTCAAGGATTTCCCCTCCTTTTCTCACCCTGTACACGGAGTGGCTTTGTGGGCAGGCCACCCAAAGGCACCCTTCCGCGTCAAGGCACATACCATCAGGAAGGATCGGAAGTTTCTTGGCGGCGTCCGCCGTGCTCGTCGCGTCGCCCGGATCGCCGAAAGCGGCCCATACGCGGCGGTTCGAAAGAGACCCATCCGCTTCGATGTCGAACTCGGAAATTCGACCGAGGAATGTCTCGGCGAGCAGGAGGGTTCTGCCGTCGGGAGTGATGCACGAACCGTTCGGAAAGAAGACATCGCCGCCCGTTTTCGTGATGCTGCCATCCGGATCGACGCGAACGAGACTGGTCCTTCCGATTTCGGCGTCGATACCGAAATTGCCGATATAGGCGCGCCCCTGATCGTCAACCACCATATCGTTGGTCCAGCTGTCGCATGAGGCTGCAAGATCCGCCACCACTTCGAGCGCGCCGTCTGCGAGGCGCAGAAGTTTTTGCTCCATCATCGAAACGACCAACAGGCGCCCTTGCGGATCCCAGCCGAGACCGGACGGCATCCCCTCCACCTCCGCCACGGTTCGACAAGTTCCGTCCGGGGCAAAAGAGAGGACACGTTTATTGTAGAAATCGGACACATAAAGGTGGCCGTCGCGCCATCGTGGAGCCTCCAGCAGGCTGAACCCCTGACCAATTATCTGAACTTCGCGTGCCATGTTCGTTCCAATACTGCCATACGTCGCCCGCTACCGAGTCGCGGGCGCGCGTCCTGATCTCAAGCGTCCGCCTTTGACTTCGCCAGTTCCTTGAAGACCTCCGCCGTGCGGGCCAGCGCTTCCTTCGGAAGCCAGCCTGGCACCTGCCGTGATCGCGGATCGTCATTGGGAAACAATCGCACGATCCCGAAACCAGCCAGATCGCGGTCCTCGGCGCCTTCACCGGTCGGCCAGCCATGTTGCGCAAATAGGAAGATGAATGCCGCGCCGACGCCCTGCTCTTCATAGACCTTGAGCTGGCGCTCGATGTAGTCGGCCTGCTCTCTCTCATTGCGAATGGGGGGCGCCCCGCCTTCGAGCATCCATGAAACTCAAGACAACACGCCTCATATTGGCGATTTGCGCCGCTTCGACGCTGGTAGTTGCCGCCGAGGCGAAACCACAGCGCCACGACCGGGATCGTGACAGGCATGAGCGACTGTGGCGGGCCAACGATCGTCAATGGGAGCCATCACGTTCCTATCGCGCAGGTAAATACAAGGAACGCAGCCTGGGGCGCAACGACCGCGTCTATCGCGGTCGCGACGGCCGAGCCTATTGCCGCCGAAACGACGGTACGACCGGCCTCGTCATTGGTGGCATTGGCGGAGCGCTGCTCGCGAAGGCAGTCGGCGGCGGAACTCTTGGCACTCTCGCCGGGGCAGGCGGTGGTGCGCTATTGGGTCGCAAGATCGATCGTGGCGAGATCAAGTGCCGATGATGCGGGCGCCCGCTCCGGAGAACTAGCCTGCGCCCGCTCGAGGGCAACAACTCCGCGGGCAGGAACCGGTGTAGGTGCTGTCACTCGGGGTGGCAATTTGCGGATGGGGCGCGCCAAAAGGCCTCACCCGCCCGTCGACCTGCGCGCATCATAGGCGAGCGCTTTGACTCAGGTCGCGGATTCGTCCCAGGTATGCGGGAGCAGGTGGGGACATTCGCATGACCCCACCTGCTCCCGTGTCACACACAGCCAGTGAAGCGCCGTCAGAAGCTGTATTTCAGCTTCGCACCGTACATGCGCGGATCGCCATAGTAACGCGACGTGAAACCGCGCGATCCGGACAAGCTGCGGGATTCATAGTACCGCTTGTCGAAGGCATTCGTGACAAACAACTGAAGATTGACCGGCAGGGCGAATGGCTCGGCCCAGTCGAGGTTGAAATTGACCAGGTCGTAGCCGGGGGCGTTTTCAGTGTCGTAGTTGCGGCTGCCCGGCGCGAAGATGCTGTCGACGCGGTTCGCGATCGCAGTATCGCGGCCGTAGTAGACAGACCCTGTATAGACGTAAGTCGCGCCGAGAGTGAGCTGACCGACGCTTTCGGGCAGAGGGAGGGTGTAATTCGCCGTTACGGACAATTTGTGATTCGGCGTGAACTGGAGCCGGCTTCCCTGCACCGGCGTGCTTGCCACGAGATTGTAGCCACCCACCGGTTGGGTCGAGAGATCAGGCTGCTGGAACTCCAGCAGCTTGGTGTTGAGATAGGCATAGCTCGCCTGCAGGGTCAGCCCTTCGACCGGGGAAATCGATGCTTCGGCCTCGGCGCCCCATATGCGCGACTTGCCCGCATTCACCACCGCAGGCCCCGACGGCAGATTCGGTGCGATGCCGTTGGTATCCACGAACGAAACCTGAAGCTGCATGTCCTGGAAATCGTTGTAGAAACCGGACACGTTGAAGTAGCCGGGCATGGCGCCGCGCCAGCTCGTCTTGATCCCGCCTTCGTAGACGTCGACCCGCTCGGGCTCGTACGTCTTGAACCCGACAGCGGCGAGAGGACTGACCGATCCCTGGCGGTAGCCACGGGCATATTTGGCATAGACCATCAGCTCGGGGATCGGCTTGTAGTTGAGCCCGATCATCCAGGTGGGCGCCTTGGAGTTCTGGCTATACTCTTCCAGACAGGACGCCGGGGAATCCGAATACGTCAGGGCCGGGTTCGTGCAGGAGAACCTTGGCGTATTCCACCCTGTCGCGGCCGAATATCCCACGATCATGTTGGTCGAGCTGCCCGTGGTCTTGTCCCAGGTGTATCGGATTCCAGCATCGAGCGTGAGATTGGAGGTGAGCTTGTAGCTGCCTTGCGCATAAGCGGCGATGTTCCGGAAAGCGACCTGGCCCACATTGTAGTTGCGGCTGCCCGTGGCATTCGCCGCCCCCGTGACAGCAGAGGCGTCGGTACACGAGAAGCTGGCCCACTGGGCCTTGTTGTCGCACAGAACGCCGTTCATCGACTGGGATCCTGCACGGCCCAGAGGATTGCTGCTTTCGTAATAGAGGCCTGCCTGCCAGTCGAGGGCATCGGCAAAGCCGCTCCCCTGAAACTGCAATTCCTGAGTGAAGGTCTCCTGCTGACCGCTGTGCAGGCCCGGTGGGCTCATGGAAGTATCGCTTCCCCAACCGTTCCCGACAAAGCGCGTTGGAACATTGACCGTGCGGTTGTAGGGCGCGGTCGTGGTCGGCACTTGCAAGGTGGTGCCGAGTGGTACCCAGACCCCGAACAAATCGATCGCCTGATCCTGGATAATCTGCCCGTAGCTGTTGATGTTCTTGATCGTGAGATTGTCGCTGACCTGCCACTTGAGCGAATTCACGATCTGCCAGGTTTCCAGCCGCTGGAAGGCCCAAGGCAAAGAATTGGCGACGATCAGGTCACCGGCATCGCGTTCGCGGGAGATCTGCTGGCAATTGAGATTGTAGGGACCGTTAGTGCTTACACCGGCGGCATTGCTGGCATAGCAATCGGTTGCGCGCGAGGCCGAACCGTTCGTGCTGGAACGGGTGTAGGAAACCACTGTGTAATTCTCAACGTCGGGCGACAATTCCGCGACTGCGCTGACCCGACCGGCAATGTAACCGACATCGGCAAACCGGTTTGGTCCTACCCCTGAAATATTGCGCAGATAACCATCACGCTCCTGGGTATCGACACCGAAACGCAGGCGGAAGCTCTCGCTCACCGGTAGATTGAGGACTGCCTGCAGACGCTTCATGTCGTAGTTGCCAAGCGAAGCCTCGACATAGCCTTCGAAGTCATAGCTCGGTCGATTGGGCACTAGGACGACCGCACCGCCAGTTGTATTGCGGCCGAACAGCGTCCCTTGAGGGCCCTTCAGCACCTGCACGCTTTGAAGGTCGAACAAGTGGCCGGGACCAGCACCATCGCCCGAAGCACTGAGCGGAGAAGAGCGGGGGACGACCGCATCCGCGAAATAGACACCCACTGATGTCGTGGTTCGCGCCTCCTGCGTAAAGCCGCGGATCGCGAACGAGGCGAAATCCGCACCGTAACGGGTATTCGCAGTCAATGACGGGGTGTAGGTGGCGAGATCCTTCGCGGAGAAGACGTTCTGCCGATCGAGTGTCTTCTGGTCGAAGGCGGTGATCGAAATGGGGACGTCCTGCAGCCGCTCCTCGACACGCCGCGCGGTGACGATGATATCTCCTGGAGCCGCGGAAGCGGCTCGCTCCTCACCGACGGCGTCTTCCTGCGCCAGTGCAGTACCGGCCGGGACCGATGCCAGCGCCGTGGAAACGAGCAGATAGACTGCCGACCTGTTCATGTATCTCTCCCTCTCGCAATTCTATTCGTTCGTTGGGAAGACGCAGTGCGTCCCGACCGCCGCTGCAACTTCCGCAGTAATGCGACGGTCTGCCCACAGCACATAGAGAGCACTTTTTTGGCGCGGAGTCTGGAAAATTGCGAAGCGCCACGGCGATCTATACGCTCTTCCGTATACTCTTTTAATCCACAGCTGCACGTACCATGACGATGCAAAAAGGCGCCGCCACAAACGGACGACGCCTTTTCGTGTCAAGCTGAGGTGGGCTGTCGGCTATCCGCTTCCGCGTGCCATCGCGAAGCTTTGCGCCATGTGCTCCGCAAAGCCGTTCTCGAGCGGGTGGAACGTCCAGCGTGTGGCCTCGTCGCGGATGGCGTCGATGTCGGCGGCGACCTGGTCGATGGTCCATTCCGGGCGGTAGATGCCTTGCGTTTCCGTGATGAATGCGCGCGCGATGCGTCCCGCCATCGAGACGTAGAGTTCACCCGAGACCGGACAACTCTCGTGCGCCAACAGTCCGACCACGGGCGCGACAAGCTCGGGCCCCATCGGCGGATACTGCGTCACGTCCAGCCCGTCCGCCATGCGGGTGACCGCACCGGGCAGGATGACGTTGGACTTCACGTCGCGGTCGGCGCCTTCGATGGCGATCATGTTGTTGAGGCCGATCATCGCCGACTTCGCCATGGCATAGTTCACGCCGTGCGCGATGGAATAGAGACCGCCGATCGAGCCGCTCAGCACCACGCGCCCGTAACCTGCCGCCGCCATCCGCTCGAACGCGGGGCGCACGACATTGAAGGCGCCGAGCAGGTGAACGTCGATCACCGCGCGGAAATCCTCGTGGCTGATCGCATCGAGCGCGCCATACCGCACGTTGCCCGCCGAGTGGATCAGCACGTCGATCTGCCCGAACGCATCGAGCGCGGTCTCGACGATCGCCTTGCCCCCTTCCGGAGTGGCAACGCTGTCGGTGGAGGCAACCGCCTCGCAGCCCATGGCGCGAAGGGCTTGCGCGGCATCATCAGCGGGGCCGCCACCACCACCCTCGCCCGACATAGCGCTACCGTTGTCATTGACGACGATCCGCGCGCCGAGCGAGCCCAGCAATTGCGCATAGGCAAAACCAAGTCCCCGCGCCCCGCCGGTGATGACGGCGACGCGGCCATCGAAACGCCGCTCGCTCATGTCACGCTCCATGTTGTCGACCCCGCCCCCCAGAGCGGTGCGCCCCGGCTTTCGCGCAAGGTGGGGATCGTGCGCCCGTCCCGGTCGGTCAGGCCATATTCGGCGGCAAGTTCGGCATTGATGAAGGTCCCGCCCGACTTCGCGGCAAGATCGGAGTCCGCCGCCAGCGCCGCGATCACCCGCCCTGGAAACTCGGGCGAGGAGCCGACCGCGCTGTTCAGCTGGCTGGCCATGCCGGGCACCGACTTCAGGTTCTCCATCGCACGCTCGGTATGGGTGAACCCCTGCCAGAGCGAGACGGCGGATACCCCCGTTCCGCGCAGTTCGTGGCCCATGTCGCGCATCATCCGATCGGTCGCGGTCTTGGTGGTGCCGAAAACGACGTCATAGGTATACGTCACCCCCACGTAGCCCGAGAGCGCGGCGATCAGGCCCGATCCCTGCGGCACCATGATCCGCGCGGCATGCCAGGCGGCGATGAACGCCGCGCGCATGCCGGTATCCCAGATCTTCCATTCGTCGCCGAGCGGCTTTTCCCAGAAGCCGATGCGCTGCGTCATGCTGTCGGGAATGGCCATGGCGTTGTTGACGAGGATGTCGAGCCGCCCTTCGTCGCGGGCTATCCGCGCGAAGACATCGGCAATCGCTTCATCGTCGGCAAGGTCCATCGCCGCCGCCACGCCCTGCCCGCCACGCGCAGCGAGTTCGGCCACGGTCTCCTCCAGCGAGCCGGGCAGCGCGTGCCCGCCGGGGCTGACGGTCCGCGCGGTCACGTAGATCCGCGCGCCCTGCTCCGCGAGCGCACAGGCCACGCCCTTGCCGATGCCCCGGCTCGCCCCGGTGACGAGCGCGACCTTGCCAGCGAGCGCCGCACTCATGCCGCGTCCGCCTTGAACCAGCGCTCGGAATAGTCGCCCTTTGCGCGGCCCGGGAAATGCTCAGCGGTGAAGGGGTAGCCCATCACACCCTTCGCCCAATCCGCCGCCGCGCCCCAGTCCTGCTCCCAGTCGTAGAGCATGACGCGATCGGCGATGCGCCATTCGGTGCCGCGCTTCTCGAACCGGTCGAGGTATCGCCCGCCGATGCAGGTATCACGGTCCCCCTCGCCCATATCGACACGGTGGTAGGAGAAGACGTGGGTTTCCGCCTTCGCGGTATCACCAGCAAACTCGATATACGTCTGGCCGAGGTGGTGCTGCGTGTCCTTGATCGCATCGGCGCCCGGCACCACCCATGCGAGGTAGGCGTCGAAATCGCCGCTGTGGACGCCGTAGTCGAATCTTGCCTCGGGCCACCAGCTTGCGCGGATGAGGTCCGCGCTGCGCCGGTCCTCCCCTCGCGCCAGGCGAGCAAGGCAGGCGTGGATCGCCTCGCGGTCGAGCAGGTGCTGCAACATCTCGTCCAAACCCTCTCTCCTCGCTTTTCCTTTGTCGGCTTTGCAATCGCTGGGTCCCGGCAATCCGGACCGCGTAGGCCTTGGCCAGCACCCCGCGCCGCCGCGGCAGTTTGCCTTTCTTTCCCCGCGTCACACGGTTACTCGCCACCGTCCTTCGGAATCCAAGCTGGCACGCGCTTTTCCATGAATGCACGCATGCCTTCACGTGGTTCGTCGGAATGCTGCAGGGACCAGAACATGGTCTGGTAATCGATTGCCCCGTACTGCTCGTTCAGCATGCGCTTCACATGCGTGCGAGCCTGCGGCGCCGTCATCAGCACTTCGGTGGCTGCCAGTCTGGCAGCCTCATGCAGATTCTCGTGCGCTACGACCCGCGAAACCAATCCGATACGCTGAGCCTCGTAGGCATCGATGCTACGGGCCGAAAGCAGCAGATCGCGCGCTGTCGCAAGCCCGACATGGGCTGGCAAGGTCGTGGCGTACGTGGAATCAACGATCCCGCGAAGAAGCTCCGGAACACGGAACGTCGCGCGGTCGCTGACAACTGCGATATCGGCCATCATCGCCATCAGCAGGCCTCCTGCCTGACAAATCCCGTTGACCGCCGCGATGACCGGTGCAGTGCTCTCCCTGATAGCGATGAAGGGCAGACTTTCGTATGTCAGTCCTTCAGGAACGCGCTGGTCGCCCGGATCGTATCGGCCGCCAAGGTCACCACCTGGGGAGAATACATCGCCTGTACCGGTGATGATCAACGCGCGCAGTCCTGGCTCGGTATTGACCAGACGCACGGCCCGCTTGACACCCAGATACATTGCCGGCGTCATCGCGTTCCGCGCGTGTGGACGATCGATGATGCACCAGGCGACTGGACCATCCTTTTCGATCCGCAGCGACGTTGCGCCTAGGTCGTAGGCTTCCATCAGCTTTCCCTCCAGGACACCAACGGCTTCAGCGGAACTTCACGCCCACCTCGACACCGTAAGTGACCGGCGAGTTCCAGACCGAGCCGGTGCCAAGTGTGTTGAACAGGACCTGCGTGCGATAGCGCCGGTTGGTCACGTTGTCCCCGAACGCCGCGACCGTGAACATCTCGCTGGGGTCGGTCCACTGCGCGCGCAGGCTCAGTACTTCATAACCCTTCTGCCGGAACTGCTGCTCGGGGTCGAAGTAGAAGCTGGAGGTATAGTAGAGGTTGCCCGACAGCAGCAGCCTGCCGCCGCCCAGATCGAGGCCGTAGCTCGCGCCGATGTTGCCAGTGAACTCGGGCGCGCGCTGCATCTCGTATCCCGAGGCGTCGGTCGAGGCCTGCACGATGCCGCCTGCGCTCTGCGTGCCCGAATAGGCGCAATTCATCGGGTTGGCGAAATCGGTGACGGCCGGGTCGCAGTACCCGAAGAACGGCGCGTTGGGGAACGACTTGTAGCGCGCATGCGTCCACGCGACGCCGCCGTTGATGTTGAAATCCGGGCTAACCGCATAGCGTACTTGCGCCTCGAGGCCGTAGATCTCCGAAGACGCCGCGTTGCGGATCTGGGCCGCACCGTCCTGATAGCTCGACACCTGCAGGTTCTTGTAGTCGTAGTAGAAGCCCGCAAGATCGACCTGCAGCGTCCGGTTGTCGAACTTGTAGCCGACCTCGAAGGCATTGATCTTCTCGGGCTTCACCGGCTGCTGGGAATAGCCGCCCACGTTGAGGATGCCCGCCTTGTACCCGCGCGTGAACGAGCCGTAGACGCTCGATTCCTCGCTCGGCTTGTACCGCAGCACCACGCGCGGGGTGAAGCTGTCGTTCTTGAGGGTGTTCACCGCGATGCGGTCCCCGGCCTGGCCCGTGAACGGAACGTTCTCGCCATTGGGGCCGGTATAGCCGGTAAGTGCAGTGGTGAAGTTGGCGGTAAAGTAGGCATCGCCCACCACGTCATGGCTGTAGCGCCCGCCAAGGGTGACGAAGAACCGGTCATTGACCTCGTAGGTCGCATCGAGGAACGCGGCGTAGGACTTCGTCTTCGTGCTCGAGCCGCCGAAAGGCGAAAACGGCGCACCGCCGAAAGCGGCGCCGATCGTCCATGTATCGCGAATCTGGAAGTAGTTGAGGCCCGCAGTCCACTGCAACCGGCTGCCCGGCTTGGAGTTCAGCAGGAATTCCTGGCTCCAGGTTTCGTCATTGACGCCGACGAAGATGTTGAAGGCCGGGATCGCGGTCGCGTCGAGATCGCCATAGTAGGGAGAAAGATCCTTGCGATACTGCGTGTAGCTGGTCAGTTCGGCAACGCCGAGATCGGCCTTGATCGTTCCCTGCAGCGCATCGGAATTCGTGCGGAAGCTGAGCGGCTTGTTGAGCAGCACTTCGCCGGGCCGGGTCGCGTAGGCCGAAGACGGCGTACCATAGCCTACCAGCGGGAGCCCCCGCGAGCTTGAGGCACCGTAGATCGCAAGCCCCGCGGGCGAGACCTTGTCGAAGAAACCGGCTTCGCCGCCCTTATCGACGTAGGCGTTCACCAGCTGGGTGGTCGGATCGTCGGTCTCTGCATGGACCCAGCGCAGCAAGACGGAGACGTCGTCAGTCAGCTCTGCCTTCAGACCGACGCGCACCGACCAGTTCTCGAACTCGCCGATCTTTTCGTCGCCGTTGCTGACGTCGGTAAAATAGCCGTCGCCGCGCCGGTAAAGCCCCTCGACGTCGAGGGCGATGCGATCGGTTATGCCGTAGGTCGCGTAGGCCTGTGCCTTGAGCGCGTTGAAGCGCCCGTAGCTGACCTTGGCCTGCGCGCTCGTTTCAGTGCTGGGCTCGGCAGTGGTGACGATGATCGCGCCGCCGGTGGTATTGCGACCGAAGAGTGTGCCCTGTGGGCCCTTGAGCACCTGGATACTGCTCACGTTGAGCAGATCGAAATCGGACATGTAGGTGTTGGCCTGGAAGAAGCCATCGACGTAGATGCCGACGTTCGGTCCGCCGCCTGATGTGGTGATCGCGGTTCCAACGCCTCGGATAGTCGGCTGCACCGCAGGCCCCTGTGCATCGAAACGCAGCCCGGGCGTGAGCTTGGCGGTATCCGATAGCTGGCGCACGTTCGCCGTCGAAAGCTGTTCCGCGCCCAGGGTGGTCACGCTGATCGGTACATCGCGCGAGGCTTCCTCACGCCGCTGCGCCGTGACGATGATCTCGTTGGCGACATTGCCGGCGCCAGTCTCCTGAGCCTTGGCCGGAACCGCCGAGACAGCAATTGCGACAGCCAGCAGCGAAACACCGGTCCTCGAGACACACGCCACCATTACAAATCTCTCCCCCGAGCCTTCATAGGCCCCTTTTGATAGGCTTGATCGAGGACGTACCCGCTTCCAGGCAGCGGAGCCCTCGCCTGGCATACCAATGCCGCAGAATTGGCGACGCGACTTGACCAAATTGGCCAAGCCCGGCACCACCGCGCCTTGTTGAGCAGTGCGCACTGCGAATATCCCCGAGAAAACGCGCACCTCTCTCGCAGCGAAGGGGGTAGCATATGTCATTGATCGCCGACGCGGAGTTTGTGAAACTCAACATTCCCCTGCTGCGACACTATCCCGAACTGGTGGAGAACCTGGGAGGGGATCCCGCTTTGCTGCTGCAACTTGCCGGCATCTCCCCACATGAGTTTCGCGACGATGCCGTAGACCTGAGCTACCCACAGGCCATCTGTCTGCTGTCGCTGGCGGCCAGGCATCTCGACCGCCCGGACTTTGGCATGCGCCTGGCGCAGCGGCAGCGCGGTGGCGCGATCTTCGGGCCGCTCGGCCGCACGATGCGCAACTCCCGCACGTTCGGCGATGCGCTACGCTTTGCCAGTGAGCATATAGATGCACATAGCCGCGCCGCGCGGGTCTGGCTGCGGCCCAACCCATCGGAAGGCACCATCTTCGCAGGCCATGAACTGATCATCGAAACCAGTTCCGAACGCATGCAGGCAATCGAGCAGATCCTGCTGATCGGCCACCTGGAGGCGATGGAGATGACAGGGGGATACTCTCGCGCCAGATGCGTACACTTCCGGCACGAGGCGCTTTCGCCGCCCGCCGAATACAGACGCCACTTCGGTTGCGACGTCCTGTTCGGAGAGCCCGCCGACGGGATCACGTTCTCCGACCGGGATCTCGCCAGCCCGATCCTGAGCGAGAACGCACAGGCCCACAGCGATCTCGTCGCCTACATCGCCAGGCACTTTCCCAAGCAACGCCCACCCTTCGAGGCGGAAGTGCGCGGACTTGTCATGCGGAGGCTGGCTCAAGGGGACTGCACCAGCGGCGAGGTGGCCCGCGCGCTGAATGTGCATCATCGCACCTTGCGCCGTCGCCTCGCGCATGAAGGCACCAGCTTTCAGGACGTCAAGGATGCCGTACGTCGCGACCTGACGCTGTATTACCTGCAGCAGACCAGGCTTGAGTTTAGACGCATATCGGAAAAGCTCGGGTTTGCCGAACAGGCTGTGTTTTCGCGCAGTTGTCGCCGCTGGTTCGACCAATCCCCGACGAGATTGCGCGGCTCGCGACCGTCGCGCGAAAGAACTTGAATGATGTCCACATAGGTCAAGCCAAACGCTCCTGATCTGAGCGACAATGCTCCATGACGACAGATCGGCGCCGAGCGAGGGAAACTCGCCGGGGATGCATCTGTACGTGGAGGGGGATGACATGACCGAAGCCGATCGCAAGGTCGAAATGGACATCAGCGACGTAGAGTGGCGCCTTGGTCACCGGGTCGGGGACGGCGAATTGTGGGAGCCGTGCAATAAGACCGACATCCGTCGCTGGGTCATGGCGATGGATTACGTCAATCCGCTGCACTGGGACCAGCGATTCGCCGCAGCCTCCAGCTTCGGTGACATCGTCGCACCGCAATCGATGCTGGTGGCGCTCGACTATGGGCATGGCAACAGCCAGGCCTGCGTTGGACGGATCGACGGCCAGCACATGATCTTCGGCAGCGAGGAGTGGTGGTGGTACGGCGTCAATGTCCGCCCCGGCGACCATATCAGCCACGAACGGATTTTCACCGGGTACAAGCTGACCGACACGAAGTTCGCCGGCCCGACCTTGTTCCAGCGCGGTGACACGATCCATCGCAACCAGCGCGGCGACCTCATAGCCAAATCGTGCCCTACCGTGATTCGCTACCTTGCCAGCGAGGCCGAGAAGAGGGGCATCTATGCCTCGACCGCAGGCGCGCCGCGCAAATGGTCACCGGCCGAAACGGCCGAGATCGACCATGCCCGCCGTGACTGGTTCCTGTCCAACCGCGAAGGTAAATCCCCGCATTTCGACGAAGTGTCCGTCGGCGACAAATTGCCCCGCCGCGTGATCGGTCCGCATTCGATCGCCAGTTTCACAACCGAGTACCGCGCGTTCGTCTTCAACATCTGGGGCAGCTTCTACTGGCAAGGTGTCGACGGTGTGCCCGACTGCTGGATCGATCAGGACATGGGCTGGATCGACGGGTTCAGCTTCGACGAGGAAGGCGCGATGATCGATCCGCGGCTGCGTGACGCGCCTTTACCTCGGCCCCTCGCGCGGACACATCGACGACAGCCGAGCCAGCGAGATCGGGATGCATCGTGCGTATGGTTACGGCGCCACGATGGCGGCCTGGAACACGGATTATCTCGCGTGCTGGGCCGGTCACGACGGCATGGTCCGCCATGCCAAGTCCGAATTCCGTGGCCCCGCCTTCGAAGGGGACGTGACCTGGCTCGAGGGCGAGGTCGTCGAGAAGATCGAAAACTCCGAATGGGGCTTCCCGGTCTTACGGATCGAGGTGCGGATGACCAACCAGGACGGCAGGGACGTCGTCAGTTCGGTCAACGAAGTGCAGCTTCCTTACTGACCGGGACGCATGCGTGACCACACACCGTTTCATCGCGGATCCGGCCCTGTCGGTGTCACGAGGCATCCCTCTCTCCAGCGAAGAGGGACTTGGCCCGCTTACGCTGGGCGGCTTCCTGCGCGAAGTCGTCGCGCTCTATCCGGACCGCGAGGCACTGGTGCATCATGAAGGTGCCGGGGCAATGCGGTGGTCCTATCGCGACTTGTGGGAACAGGCCGCAAGCATCGCCCGCGCCCTCGTTGCGCAGGGCATTGCCAGGGGCGAGCGCGTCGGCGTGCTCATGACCAACCGGCCGGAATTCCTTGCCGCCACGTTCGGGATCGCCGTTGCAGGCGGTGTCGCGGCGCCGATCGGCACGTTCTCGACGCCCGACGAACTGGCTTACCTGATCGAAGTGTCGGCGGTCTCGACCCTGCTGTTCGAACGCACGGTCGTGAAGAAGGACTTCCTGGAGATACTGCGCGCGCTCGACCCGCAGATCGCATCGCAGTTGCCCGAAAGCTATGCCTCGGCGCGGTTCCCGTTCCTCAAGGCGCTGGCGATGATCGGCGAAGGCGCGCAGGGTGCGGTTCAAAGCTGGGCATCGTTCCTCGACACCGGCCGCGACGTTGCGCAAGAGCGCATCGACGCCCGTGGCGCTGCCGTCTCGCCCGCCGATCCCGGCGTGCTGTTCTTCTCCTCCGGATCGACCGCGAAACCGAAGGGTATCCTGTCCTCGCACCGCGGTGTGACTTTGCAGATGTGGCGGATGGGCGCCCAGCAGGGGTTGCCTGACGGTGTGCGTAGCTGGAGCGCGAACGGCTTCTTCTGGTCGGGCAACTTCGCGATGATCGTCGGCGGAACGCTCGCTAGGGGCGGCACCATCGTCCTGCAACGCACCTTCCAGCCTGCCGAAGCACTGGCGATAATGGCATCCGAGAACGTGCAGTTCCTGTTCGCCTGGCCGCATCAGTGGGAGCAACTGGTCGCCGCGCCTAACTGGCCCGAGGTCGATCTTTCTGCGCTGACCCATATCGATGCGGCATCGCCGATCGCACGGCACCCGACGATCGATACCGACTGGATCGAGCCACGGCACTGCTACGGCAATACCGAGACATTCACGCTCAGCGCTGCCTACCCGGCGCAGACCAGCCGCGAGGAGGCCGCGGACAGCCATGGCCTGCCGTTGCCGGGAAACATCCTCAAGATCGTCGATCCGCTGACCGGCAGGACCATGGCGCTTGGAGAACGCGGCGAACTGGCGGTCAAGGGGCCAACCCTCATGCTCGGCTATCTCGGCGTGCCGCTCGACGACACGCTCGACGAGGATGGCTTCTTCCGTACCGGCGACGGTGGATGGCTGGACGAGGCCGGGCGCCTGCACTGGGAAGGCCGCCTCAACGACATCATCAAGACCGGCGGCGCCAACGTCTCCCCGCTGGAGATCGACGAAGTGATACGCGAATACGAGGGCGTGAAGCTCACCCAGACGGTTGGCGTGCCGCACGATACACTCGGTGAGATCGTGGTCGCGTGCGTAGCGCTGCACGATGGTGCCGACCTCGACGAGGACACCCTGCGCGCGCATGCCCGCAGCCGCCTGGCCAGCTACAAAGTCCCGCGCCGCGTGCTGTTCTTCGCAGCCGAAGAGCTCGCCGTGACCGGCAGCAACAAGATCAAGACCGGTGACCTGCGCCGCGCCGCTGCCGAAAGGCTCGCAATGCAGACCTGACGTTTGGATTCCGCCCGATCGGTCAGGAGAACCGGCGGGCGATGGCTCTTCAACAAAGAGAGGGAGGATGACTATGAGGAACTTCTGCAAGAACCGCTCCACGTGGCGGCTGGCGCTCGGCGTCGCAGGGATCGCGTTGATCCCGGGCATGGCGCTGGCGCAGGACAAATCGCCGCCTGCTGAGGACACCAGCGCCGACCAGGTGACGTCCGAACCGATCGTCGTCACCGGAACGCTCATCCGAGGCATCGCACCTGCGGGCAACAACGTCATCGGCGTGACCAGTGAACAGATCACCGCCACCGGCGCCGCCTCGACGAGCCAGGTCCTCGCAAGCGTCCCGCAAGTGGGCAACTTCTTCAACGCCCTGCCCGCCGGCGTATCACCGCAGGCAGGTGCCAACGCTTCGAACCCGATCAATCGTCCGAACCTGCGCAACCTGCCGGGTGCAAATACCAGCGGCGGCGCGCAAACGCTCGTCCTGTTCGATGGCCAGCGCGTGGTCGGCGCCGGTATCCAGCAGGTCGCCGTCGATCCGGACATCATCGCGCCCGGCGTCATCGCCCGCGTCGAGGCCATGACCGATGGCGGTTCGGCAGTCTATGGTTCGGATGCCCTTGGCGGCGTCATCAACTTCGTGACCCGCGACCGCTTCAACGGCCTGCAGGCCGAGGCACGCTATGGGCTGGGCGAAAACTACAAGTCCGTCGAGGCCAGCGCGATGGCAGGCAAGGACTGGGGTTCGGGCGGCTTCTACGTCGCTTATGGCTATGCCTTGGCAATCGTGAGTCCATGCCTTCACTCAAGTCAGAGCAGAACGCCGAGCAGCCACCGCAACGCGAGCGCGCGAGGCTCGCACGGGGCGTGGTGCAAAGTTTGCTGGATGACATTCGCAACCACCGCTTCGAAATTGGCTCGCGCCTCCCGGCTGAGCGGGTAATGGCGCAGGCACTTGGAGTGAGCCGCCCCATCGTCCGAGAGGCTCTCGTGGCCCTCGACCTGTTGGGCGTCGTCGAGACCCGTTTGGGATCAGGAACTTACGTCACTGGCAGTACTAGTGTGGGCACCCTGGGCCACAGTGCCGTCTCGCCGTTTGAAATCATCGATACATTACGCGTCTTGGAAGTAGAGGCCATCGGCAAGACCAGCCAAAGCGAGCTCGTGTGTTCAAGCCTACACTCGGCCGATCTCGCCTTGGAAAAGATGTCCAACGCGAACGGCGACTTTGAACTTTGGCACCGCGCTCTCGCGATGCTGCACACCAGCTTGACGGCGGCGGCGCAACATCAGGTACTGAGCGCACTAATCAACCAGCTGTGGCAGACACGCCGCGAGGTTCACGCGATCAGAATTTTGGTCGAGAGGAGCTGGAGCGCCGGGCAGTTACGCCCCGAGGTCGATCTTGGCAAAGCGGTGGAGGCAATTCGCAATTCCGACCTCGAGGGGGCCCGGACTGCGATCGAGTCAACGCACAGGGCCACGCTTTCTGCACTTATCGATGCCCATCGCGACACAGAGATGCAGCGAACGGACCTCGCAGCCCGTGAACTTCGCGAGCGGTTTGGAGCCTGATGCGAGTGGTACGCCTGCTCGCCTTTCCGACTGCCCGGTCATGGTCGAGGCCAACCCCATTTTGATCCCGACCCGCACTGCGGAAGGCCTCGCCAAACTGCTGCTCTATACGAAGGCGTTCAACCCGACCCGCGTTCTTTCTGTCGGCGGTCCTGGAAGCGTCGGCGGTTTCCTAGCTTCCGAGCTCGCGCTCAAGAAATCACAGACCCATGCGCTGCAGAAACGATTGCGCGCTGCAGAGATCAGCGCGCTGGCCGAACGGTTCTCCGAGGATGAGCGCGTCATCATTGTTGCTGACGTAGCGCCAGCTCATGGTGTTCTGGAGGAGATTCGCGGTTCGTTGCGGCATTACGCGCCGCACGCCCAGCTTTCGATCGTCGCCTCGGCCGGTCTCGCCGAAACACGGGAAAAGCTTGAGGAACAAGGACTAGTTTACTTTCCCTATCTGAGCACCGGGCGAGATGTCACACTTCCGTGGCACGCGGGCGGCGAATACAAGGCCGATCGAATCAGGCATCGGTTTGGACATAGTCGGCCTGACCCGTTCGTGATCATGAAGGACTTCATGATCAGAGTGACGTCAGTCATTCGGGCAATGATGGGTAAAGTTGCGCGGTGATCACAGCTTTGCGCCAATCAAAGCCCGGGCTGAAATCGACTTGTGCTACCTCTCAATCGAGAACCACGATCCATGCGGTGATGGGAAGCGACAATGAGCAAGTGCAGGGTTAGCCGGAAGACCTGCCTGGCATCGTCTTGCTCATTGTCGCCGAAGATCAATCGTAGGGCTTCACCTTGAGGCAATGGTGAAACGAGATGTCGACCTTCTTGAGGTCATTTCGTACGATCCAAAAGCAGCGCTGGCTTTCGTACGGCGGGGGCGACTGATCGGCAATGAAGCATGCGATCCCAGGGGCCGACCTTTTCCTCATATTCATCATGCCGCTTGAGAAGAGCAGCTAGATGCTTCGCATCCTCAGCACCCACCTCTTCACCATTTTCGTAGCGTGCCAGCATGTCACTGAAGAAGCGAGTGGCATCACCTACCTTTGCGAAAGTCTTCGTCTCGATCGCTATCGACCTGGCCTTTGCCATCTTGCCCTCCTGTCAGTTTGCAATAGCCGTAGGGGTTATGGTCGCAATCGCCAGTTGCGCGACAGATGGCGCCAAATCGCCTTTCTTCACCTTTCCATCGAGGTAGCCCTTGAACTTGCCCCCTTCGAGATAGTGATCCTGCAACCACTCGCGATAGGCCCCGAGTGCGTCCACAGGGTAGCACCAGGACTCCTGGGGGTTCGACTTCGCCTGCGGGTGGTCATCAGGGTAGCGATGAGGATATTTCCCTCTCACGCCGTACTTCGCGTCGAAGCCGTTCTGCTCCCAATATTTGCTCCAATAGCCGCCGATCGAGATGTCGACCACGGTTTTCTCTCCGATCTCGGCGCCGGCCATGATCAGTTCGTAAACGATGGTGTGAGCTTCGTTGAAGACGTGGAAGAAGCCTTTGGGCGCACTTTGGTGATTGAGCGCGATCCTGTCGTGCCACTTCTTGAAACGGTTCTGCCCCGTCGGATCGTAACCGACCTGGGAGTAAATCATCTCTCGCAGCTTCGACCCGGCGAGCGCGCGGAAGTTGTCGCGAGCCTGTTCCTGAACATTCGCGCCCGCATCGAAGGCGTAGTATTCCAGTATCGAGAGGCAGACCTCCGCCGGATAACAACAGTAGTGCGTACGGCCCGCGTGCTCTATCTCCACGTGTGCGACGGAAGCAGAAAACCCGGCTTTCTCGAGGATCGCCTTGATCTTTTGAATGCGGGGCTTGGGGGCTTCGTCGTTCCACTGTGCGCTTATGTAACCGACATGTGCATTTTCTACACCGCACAGGACCGCCAGCCCGCGCTGGTTCAGGTAAGGAGTGCCATCTGACAGCACCCCCATTCCTATCTCACCGAAATCCCCGCTCTTCTCGATCCCGAGTGCGAGGGCCCCTTGCGCACCCCCGATTTCCTTGTGGGTGGATTTAGCCGCCAAAATATTGATCTTATTAGCTTTTGGGGTGATTTCCTTAGAGCTATTTTTCATGCCTGGTCCACCGTATATGGGCTCGAGGATTTTGACCCGAGGCCGCCGGATTCACAAAGGGCGGTTGTCGCTCGAGATGCGGGCCCTCGCCCATGATTCAACAAGCCCCGCCAGGACTGCACGCCAGCAGGTGCTTGGTTTTACCCGGCGCCAGTAAACCGCCACAAGTGCGTGAATCATCTTTGCACAGGCCATGTTCGACATGTGTCTCGAAATGAGATTCTGTCTCGGGTTGAAAAGGATACTGCAAGAACTCCGAGCACCGTTTTATCAGCGGGCTTCATCACGGCAGAAATGCGAAACCCTCACAGGGGCACGCGAGACGTGATGTCAGCCTCTGCTTTAGCCGCACCCGGCATCGTGGCAGGCGCGACCCGGGCCGACATCGCAACCATGTCTTCTATGGTTGTAGCCTGCCTCAAACCCGTGCGCTTATGCAATTTCCATGACCGATTGCGGAACGAATATGGAACTTATAGCTGGAGGCATTCGACCATCGAGTGATTCTGAGATGCCCCAACTCACCAGATTGGACGGTCCGCTCGACCTTGGCGGCTTCAAGACAGGTGCGAAAACGCAGACTTTCGGGCAGTGGGTGCTGGAACAGACCGGGCAAGGAGGCTTCGTCGGCCAGTTCGCCGCTTTCGCAAAATCGGATCGCGGATTTCAGAGGGACGGAGATGTTTCTGCTGTGTTCAGGCGCCTGAGTGATGCCGGCGCTGCCCCAGAGTTGGTCGAGGCCCTCGACGATGCCGAACTGGTCTGGGCAGCACCATGACCGCGCCGATGACAGACGACGCACTGATCGCACTGGCGCAGCACCTTTTCGAGCGAGCCGATCGCACTGGCGCGACCACTGACGATTGCCGAGGGCTCTGCGACATCTTCCCGGCTGTCCTCCAGCGCCTTCGCGAGAAGGTGGAAATCACACGGGACTTCGCCGCGATTGACCGCACGGTTCTCGACGGCCCGAAGGACTGGGAGAAACAGGCCGCTGTTGCGCAGGTGCGCACGCAAGACGACCAGATGCAGCTTTCTCTGCTCACGTTGTGAGCGAAAAGTGAACTTAATTAGCAACTTCCCGAAGCGTAGCGACGACCAGCCTGAATGCCAGGCCGTCTTGGGATAACCGCGCGGTCTCTGCCTCACTCCCGACATGGGCCGCGTCGAGCGGGAGTGAATTAAGGCAGCGCTGCTCGACACCGCTCAGCGCGACTGCAGGGCATGCATCTCTACCTCAGGAAACTGTCCCTACAGAACTTACCCCACCCTAAACCAGAAGCGGTTCGACATTGACCATAGGGCCCTGGTCGCCGATCTCGAGGGTGAGCAGGATAGCGCCGCCCGGCGGCGGCAAGCCCAGGATCTCTCGGGGAACGGTAAGACGGGCGCATTGCCGCTCGAGCCCGGTGCCATGGAATGCGACAGGACAGGCTTCCACCGGGACGAAGGCGTTCGCCGTAAGACCCGTCCAGTCGAGCCCCGTCCGTCCCAGCTCCGCCCGGTCGAGATCCGGCAGGCTCTGCGCGATGCGTCCTTCACGAACCGCTTCGCCGATCAGGACGATGCATAGCTGCAGAGCGGTATGAGTGGGCTGCCTGCTGGTTTCTAGCAGCTGCCTGCGAAGGATACGCTACATCCAGGAAGAGTGCGGTTCCATCATCGCAACATCGTCGATCGCGACATGGAGGTATTGGCCGCAGTTCCCGGCAAGCAGGTTCTCCCGCCGGGGCTCGGTATGGATAACCAGCAGCGCAGCACGACCAAGACCCGGCACCGGTTGGGTGGCGGCAGCCTCCGCCAATTTGCGCGCGTCATCGAGGATCGCGACCGCGAACTGTCGTTGCCCGTCGCCGATGACGAGGTGCTGCTTGCGATCCTCGATGATCTTCCAGCCACGCATCACCAGCAGGCGCCGGATTCCGGAATGAAGCTGCCCTGTTCTTTCTGCAACGTCACCGGCCAGCAATCGCTCCGCTATCAGCGAGAGACTGGAACGCCGGGTCAGTGGGCCCGGGGTACCGTCATACGGGGCGATCTCAAGATAGGGCGCGAGCAGCGATGCCCATGCGGCGTGCGAGACCTGGTCCGAATTGGAATACAGTCGCGCGCGGCTGTCCGGCGCGACACCCGCGCGTAGAGCTCGCGCGGCCAGCCGGCAGGCCAGTTCCTCGGGATGCTGCCCGGCCCACGCGAATTCACGAAGGAAGACACTGTGCTCGGCGATGGCAGGATCGCTGCGGCGCTTCGATCGGGGCTCGTCGCGCAGGATCTGCAGCAACCCCTCTACCCCTTTCAGAGGATCGCGCCGCGTACGGGCACTCGTTGCGAACGGGACGAAGAAGGTTACCGAGTGACAAGTGGCCTCGCGCTGGAATGCCACGTCGCGCAGCACCGGCGTGTAATTGCTGGCGAGGCACACCAAAGTGACTGGTGGCGGAGCCGATCGCTGGCCCGATGCCCTGTCCAGGCGGCGCCCCAGGGCGACAAGGTCCTCCCAGTCCGACTGAGCGCCCAGGACCACGATCCTGGACAGGCGGTGGACTGCGCCAGCATCGTCACGCCGCAGCATCAGCTCCGCGTCGATGATCTCGATTCCCTGCTCTGCCCAGTACCCGGGCTGGAGCGCGCTCGCCCGCAGGCGCCCCACGACAACGACCGTGAGGCGCGGTGCGGGCATCACTTCGGCCTCGGGCGTCCGGCGTTCCTGCACATGGACGGCCGTGACCGGCGGAAACAGGCCAGGCAATCGCTTGCGCAAGTCGCTATAGAACCTGTCCATCTGCGGCACCGACGCTGCCAGCGGATCATCCACAGTAACCTCGAGCCTGTCGCCCTGCACGCGCGCCCGCACCCTCGTGGCTTGCTTCGCGATCGGGCCGCCAGCATGCCGGCGCCCAGTTCCGGCATCGCCTTCCAGCTGCTCGATTTCGCGTTCAATCGCGGGCTCCAGGATCGACCGGTCGCGCCAACATTCCGCCGCCTGTGCGTCGAGAGCGCGATAACGCTCGAACGCCTTCGTGAACACGGCTGGCTTGAGATCATCGAGGTCGAGCAGATCGACGATGTCGAAGCTTAGTAAAGGATGGGCTTCCAGCCGCTCGTCGAGCACGACCCTGCCCATCTCGGCACGGGACCGCAACCACGGCAACATGGAGGGCGTTTCCGTGTCCAGGAATGCGAATGCCCACAGGCTTTCATCGCCGACGGCGACCGTGATCTCACGATCCGGGCGCATGCACCCCTGGTCCGGCCAGGCGACAGGGATGAACTGCGTGATCAGGCCCCCCGGGTCGACGACCTGAAGGTAGCACTGGTTGTCGCCATCCGGTCCTGCATAGACCGGCTGCAGTAGTCCAGGTCCGGCCCCGGTGGGACTGAACAGAGCCACGGCGCGGGCGCGCTTGACCGGATTCACAGCCATTCGCGATCCTCGAGAAAGCGTTCGACCTCGTTGATGAGGCGCGACGAGGTCTCGCTGGGATTGAACAGCTGCGTGAGGCGATAGCCGCGCGGTTCGGCACCCCATTTGCATACAAGATTGGTGACCACGGGATCATCGAAAATCTTGTTGGGGCCTATCAGCGCGAGCACCTTGCCGTCGAGCTCGATCGGGGTGTCGAACTGCAGCTCGACCGTCGCGCAGCGATCGTCGAACGTCTCGGCAAGCCCTCCGGTGATCAGCCGGTGGTAAGATCGCACCGCGTGCTGGGTCACCGGGAAGTCCCGAGGCTGGACCGGGCGCATCGACCAGTAATCCTCGAGCGTATCGTAAAACGCACCAATCAGTTGGAGCGGATGATCCTCGCCGCCCAGCTCGAAGTCCGAAAGCGCGACACTGTCGTGGAAGGCCGAGGCGTAGCGCCGGAAACCGCCGCTGTCGAAAGGGAACATGCGCTTCGCTTGTCCGACAACGGCGTCGCTAAGCACCAGGCAGACCCTTGCATAGTCGAGATTGGCGGTAGCGCCGCCAGTCCAGTCGCGTCGATAGGCGGGCCTGCCGTAGAAGAGATAGACGAGGTCCTTACCGAAGACCTGACACGGTCGCGGCTCGAGCCTCCTGCCCCCGACAAGGCTACCGAGATGGGCGCAATCGGTGACATGCGTAAGGCCCAACTGGCCCGCCAGCGGGGTGGCCTGGCTGATGAACTCCCTGAATCGACTGCCCGCCATGAATAAACCATAACTGGGCCGCCTCGCGCTGCAAGCGCTTTGAGGAGGGAGCTGGAACGACAGGGCGAGGCGGCCGCATCGCCCTGCGATCGTTCTTTAATAGCGGACGGCCGGTCATTCGGGAGTCTCGACCGGACCTCCTTTTAGACTGGACCGTCGGACGCGAGAGGCATTTTTGCATTCGAGGGAAGATTGGACGGCCTCGACATGGGCTGCATCGAAGCAAATCCTCAATGCTCAGAAGCGCACAGAAGGGCGCATCGCCGACCGACCGGGTCCGCGCCCTTCCGTAAAACCGCTTCATCATCGAGAAGCGTACTGCCGAATGCTCAACTAGCTACCCAGATCCGGGAACCGGAAATCCGCCGCCACCTGCGGTAGTCTCTTGCGGCGCGACTGCCCCATGAGTTCCTTGGCTGGCAGGTCGACGAGCAACTCGAGCGAAGGCAGCCCCTTGGTCACGAGGTCCGCCCAGGCCACCGCCAGTTCGCGGCGTCGCTCCAGATAGGCTGCCCGGTTGTAGGCGCCCTCGACCTTACCCGTGGGCACATGCGCGAGCATCAGGTCGATGACGTTGCGATCGTGCTTCTTGCCGTGCCGCTCGGCCCATTCGTTCATGATCGTCGAGAATGCGGCCCTGAACCCGTGGGGCACATGCCGGCCATGATAACCGGCCCGGTTGAGGAGATAGCCGATGGCGTTCTCACTCATTGGCCGGTGCCCGTGCCGGTTGCCGGGGAAGACCAATTCCCCTCCCCCTGTCAGTGGCCACAGGGCCCGCAGCACATCAATGCTCTGCGGAGCGAGTGGCACCAGGTGATCTCCGCCGATCTCCTCCTTGCGGTCGAGATCGCCTTTCATGCGCGAGGCGGGAATTCGCCACAGGGGCTCCTCGCCGTTGAGATCGTGGAACTCCTCCCATACCGCTCCACGAAGCTCGCTCGGCCTGACCGCCGTGAGGGCGAGCAGCCGCAGCGCCAGCCGGGTGATTGGCCGGGCATAGTCCTGCTCGGCCTCGCCGATCATCTTCTTGAGGGCTTTCAGATCGGTGATGGCCGGCTGGCGCCCCTTGCGCAGGGGCTTGAGGACCGCAGCGAGTTTCTCGGCCGGATCCTTCTCGGCGATGCCCTTGGCGATCGCAAAGACGAACACTGACGAGATGCGCTGCCGTAGCCGCCTGGCCGATTCGATCGCGCCCCGCTCTTCGATCGCCTGCAGGACCTCGAGAATCTTCGGAGGCGTCAGTTCCGAGACCGGCAGATCGCCGATGAAGGGAAAGGCGTCGCGCTCCAGGCTGCGCAGGACGTCTTCGGCATGGACCCGCGCCCACTGTGCCTTGACGGTTTCATGCCACTCGCGCGCCACCAGCTCGAAGGTGTTGCGGGCCTTCTCGAGGTTCGCCTCGATCCGCAGTTTTTTCTGAATGGCCGGGTCCTTGCCCTCCAGCAGCATCGCCCTGCCCTCGTCGCGCTTGACCCTAGCCTCGGCCAGAGTGACCACCGGGTAGCTCCCGAAGGCCATGGTCTTCTGCTTGCCGTCGTAGGCGTAGTTCCACTTCCACAGCTTCGATCCGCCGGGCTTCACCAGCAGGTAGAGCCGGTGGCTGTCGGTAAGCTTGAAGACCTTGTCGCGCGGCTTGATCGCGCGGATTTTTGCGTCGCTCAACATCGTCATCTCCGAGACCACGTTTTTCAGCGCCGAGACCACGAATCAGAACCACATGCGTATTGGAGGCCTGTGGACGACTGTGGTCGTCTGAGCCTGCTAAACATCAGATTTCAGAGGAAAAATGTCTATCCGAGTGGACGTCTGTGGCCCCTCGTGGAGGGGCCTCTGGCGGAGAGGGTGGGATTCGAACCCACGGTACGGTTACCCGTACACTGCATTTCGAGTGCAGCGCATTCGACCACTCTGCCACCTCTCCGCTCGAGACGTGTGCGGTGGAAACAAGCTCCACCGGGTCGGGAAGCGCGCCGTTAGCCGACCTTTTCGAGCTTGCCAAGCCCTCTTTTCAAATTTTCGGGAACAGCCGCTCCCCCTCGCTTGTTTGAAATGCCCATGAAACCTATATCTCGGCCATGAACAGAGCGTCTTTCTTCTCGCCCCAGGCCGGGCGCGTCATCGACGCACCGCTGCGGACGCGGGCGCGATTCGCCATTGGCGATGTCGTTCGCCACCGGCTCCACGACTTCCGCGGCGTCGTCTTCGATATCGACCCGGTCTTCGCCAACAGCGAGGAATGGTACGAATCTATTCCCATGGAAGTTCGGCCCAAGCGCGACCAGCCCTTCTATCATCTCCTCGCCGAGAGCGAGGATTCCAGCTACGTCGCCTACGTCAGCCAGCAGAACCTGACCGGGGATGCAGATGGGGGACCGGTGGACCATCCCTCGCTGTCGCAGATGTTCGACGACTACGACAACGGCCGCTACCAGTTGCGCCGGGGCCTGGCGCACTGACCCCTGCCTGCCTGAAAGTGAAGCTGCCTGAAGGCGTCGCCTAGAACGGGGCTGACGGGCGCTCTTCTTCGCCGGCGCGGTTCGTCAACAGCTTGGCGATTGCCGAGGCGGGGACCGGCCGCGAAAACAGATAGCCCTGCACTTCATGGCAACCCGTCCGCTCCAGGAACGCGAGCTGTTCGGGCGTCTCTACGCCCTCGGCGGTCAGGCGCAGCCCATTGGCCCGCGCGAGACTGACGATCGCCTCCACCAGCGCCGCACCGGGCACCGTATCGACCGCATTGACGAACGAGCGGTCGATCTTGATCCGGTCGACCGCGATATCGCGGATATGGCTCAGCGAAGAGTAGCCCGTCCCGAAATCGTCAAGCGCACAATGAACGCCCAGCCGGCGCAAGTCCGCCAGCGATCGGGCGACCTCGCCAGAGGCGGCCATGAGCGCGGTCTCGGTCAGTTCCAGTTCCAGTCGCTCCGCAGTCATGCCCCCGTCGCCCAGAACCTCGCGCACGGTTTCGACGAACTTGCGGCTGCGCAACTGGATCGGCGAGACGTTGACGGCTACACGCAGGCCCGGCCAGGCGCGCGCATCCTGCACCGCCCGGCGCAGCACCCATTCGCCGAGAACGGCGATCAGGCCGGTCTCCTCCGCCAAGCGGATGAAGTTACCCGGTGCAACGAGGCCCAGCCCGGGATGGCGCCAGCGCAGCAGCGCCTCCACCCCGACCATGCGGCGATCCTCCAGCGACCAGATGGGTTGGTAGTGCACTTCCAACTGACGGTCGCAATCCGCCAGGGCCAGCCGCAGTTCGCGATAGGTCTCCTCTCGCGAGCGGACGTCATGGTCCATGTCCTGGGTGAAGAACACGAAACGGCTACGCCCCTCGGTCTTGGCCTTGTAGAGCGCGATGTCGGCCTTGCGGGTGAGTTCGGTACGGTCGAGGCCGTCGACCGGGGCAACCGCGACGCCGATGCTGGCACCGATGAACGCCTGCGAGCCGGAGAGATCGAACGGGCGTTCCAGCTCGGCGACGATGCGGCTGCAGATGCTTTCTATCGACGCGCGACCTTCCGGCTCACCAATGAGGATGGCGAACTCGTCCCCGCCGAGCCGGGCGACGATGTCGTAGCCGCGCACTTCGGCCACCAGTCGCCGCGCGACCTGCCGGATCAGCGCATCACCCGCCGGATGGCCGAGCGTGTCGTTGACCTGCTTGAAGCGGTCGAGATCGATGTAAAGCAGCGCCAGCAGCGTGCGATGGCGGCGCGAACGGGCGAGCGCCTCGTCGAGCCGCTGCTCGAACATCGCCCTGTTGCCAAGCCCCGTCAGGTCGTCATGCATGGCGCGGTGCTGGGCGTGGAGCCGGCTTTCCTCGAGGTCGTGCGTGCGGCGCGCCAGACGGCTCGCCAGCACGAAGAGGACTATGGTGATAAGCAGCAGGGCGATCGCCAGCGCGGGGGCCAACGCCGCGATGACCTGGCTGCCGGGCGCGAAGGGCTGCCAGGCAAGATAGCCGATGACCCGGTCGCTCCGGTCCTGCAAGGCTACCGAGCGGACCCCGTCGTCGACCGGTGCCGAGAAGGCGAAGCGCGCTCCTGCCAATCCGTACTGCTGCGCTATGGAGGCAACGAACTGGTCGTCCAGATAGACCACCGCCACGTGCAGCGCCTCGCTGCCGGGTGCTTGCGGCAGGTTGCCGGTGTCCGAGACGATGGGCTTGAGGCTGACTATCGCGGGCCGACCGCGAACGACGGCAATGTCCGCCTGCCCTGCCGAGAGCATGGCCACGTCCGCGCCGGTGCGCTTCCGGGCCGCGAACGCCGGGGTCTGCCGCAATTGCGACAGGAGCGGCCCCGCCACCTCTTCGATCGCGATGTAGTTCTCTGGCCGCACCCGCTTGCCGCCACGCATCGCGTACATCGGCGTACCGGCCGGATCGAGGACATAGGCCTCGTCGATGCCGGCGTAGCCCTCGAACCAGATACCGAGATTGCGGTCGAGCCAGTAGTCGTCGAGCGGTCGCTTGCGCAATTGGCGGACAGCCTCGTCCCACACGGTTGTGGCTTCCTGCGCGTGGGCGACCCGCTCCATGCTCTGCGCCATCACCAGCGAGACGATCGCGCGATCGCGGTCACGGGCGATACGGTCGACTTCGTGGCCGGACCACTCCAGCAGCCCGAGCATCAGGGCGAGCAGGCATAACGCGGCCGCCACGATCGGTGCGGTAAACCGACCGACCATCCGCTGGCGATTTTCGCTCAAGGCCAATCGTGACGTCACCACGCATGCCTGCACCGGGAGCGGATAACTTTTCCTTAATGAAATCCTGTCGCCGCCTGCCATTCTTTGAGGATGACCGGCATTTTCAGCCTTTAAGCTTCCAGCCTGACCGCAGTACGAGAAATACCACCGCTGCCAGCACCGCATCGAGCAGACCGACGCCCAGTGCGCTGTGCAGCACGGCCATGTTCGTATCGCCGATGTCGCTCTGGCCAAGGAAGCCGAAGCGGAAGCCTGAGATCACGTAGAAGAATGGATTAACGCGACTGATCGCCTGGAACGCGGGCGCAAGGTTGTCGATCACGTAGAACGTACCCGACAGCAGCGAGAGCGGCGCGATGACGAAGTTGGTGACGGCCGCGTTGTGGTCGAACTTCTCCGCCCATACCGAGGAGAGCAGACCCAGCAGCGCCAGGAAGGCCGAACCGGCAAGGCCGAACCACACCACCGCCCAGGGGTGCGCCATCGACAGGTCGACGCCCGGCCACAGCAGCATCGCCAGCGTCAGGGCAAGGCCCACCAGCACTGCGCGGGTGACGGCGGCGCCGATCATGGCCACCATCAGTTCGGCCTCGGTCAGCGGCGGCATGAGGTAATCGACGATCGTGCCCTGCACCTTGCCCGCGAGGAACGAGAAGCTGGAATTGGCGAAGGCGTTCTGCATCATGCCCATGACGATCAGCCCCGGCGCCACGAAGGTCGCGAAGTTGACGCCCAGCACCTGACGGTCGCCTCGGCCCAGCGCCACGGTGAATATCACCAGGAACAGCATGGTGGTGATCGCGGGCGCCCAGATCGTCTGGGTCTGGACCTTGAAGAAGCGCCTGACCTCCTTCATATAGAGCGTCTTGAGCCCCTCCCAGTTCACCTGATGGATCAGGGGTTCTCCCTTTGCCGGAAAACGGCGAGTCGCATTGCCGTTGGTGCCGTCGGGGTTCAGGATCCCGGAGGTGCCGGGCAGCTCAGTCGAATGGGGTTGATCGGCCATGCACCGGCGACTATCGGCTGAAGCCTTTCGAGGCAAGCGGCGCCTGGAAATCGGGGGCGATTCTCTCGCCTCCCATGAAGTGATGGAACTGGAATGAGCTGGACTGACGAGCGGATCGAGAAGCTGACCAAGATGTGGGAGGGCGGTTCCACCGCCAGCCAGATCGCGGACGAACTCGGCGGCGTCAGCCGCAATGCGGTGATCGGCAAGGCGCACCGCCTTGGCCTCAAGGCGCGCCCTTCCCCGGTGAAGGCGAACGAGAAGCCCGCGCGCCCCGCGCCCGCTCCGAAGAAGCCCAAGCCGGTCGATACCGCGCCTCCGTTCGCCACAAACGCAGCGGAACCGGCCCCCGCTCCGCGCGTGGAGCCTCCTGTCGAGCGCGCTGCCGCACCCGCACCGCAGCCGCCGGTCCAGCGCGCCGAGCCGGCGCCCACTGCTTCGGCCGCCGATGCAGCGCCGGCCGCGCCCCCGCAGCCGCGCATCGTCTCGGTCGGCCCCGGCGGCTTCCTGCGCCAGGGCCCCGGTGATCAGCAGCAGCCGATCCCGCCCGCGCCGCCGCGTCGCCTCGTGCCCGCGAAGCCGAGCCCGGAAATCGCCGACAAGACCAGCCTGCTCGACCTCAGCGACCGTATCTGCCGCTGGCCGATGGGCCACCCCGGCGAGCCGGACTTCCATTTCTGCGGCGACAAGGTGAACCCCGGATTCCCCTACTGCGTCGAGCACTGCGGCCGCGCCTATCAGGCCCAGCTGCCGCGCGGTGCCCGCCGCGCGCCGCCGCCACTGCCGTTCGGCGGCCCACGGGTCCGCTAAGGCCATGAAATCGGGGATGAAGCTCCAGGCAGCGCTCGCTCTTGTCGCGGCGCCGCTGGCGTTATCCCCGACCAGTGCGCAGGATGCCGCGCCGGTCGCACCGGCTGCGGCACCCGCAGCGGCTCCTGCTCCGGTCCCGACGGAGTACGTCTATGTCGCGCTGACGGTGCCGCAGGGTGTCATCACCCTCGCACTCGACAAGACCCACGCGCCGCTGACGACCGCCAATTTCCTCAAGTACGTCGATACGAAGAAGATGGACGGCGCCGTGTTCTACCGCGCCATGCATCTCGATCACGACCCTGAACAGGGCCTGCTGCAAGGCGGCGTGCGCAACGGCGCCAACCTGCTTCCTCCGGTCGCGCATGAGCCCAACAGCAAGACCGGGATCAAGCATGTCACCGGCACGATCTCGATGGCCCGCTTCGCGCCCGGTTCTGCTCAGGCCGACTTCCTGATCCTGCTCTCCGACATGCCCTCGCTCGATGCCGATCCGGGCAACGACGGCAAGGACCCCGGCGCGGGCTTCGCCGCCTTCGGCCATGTCGCAGCGGGCATGGACGTGGTGAAGACGCTCTGGAACCTGCCGCGCTCGCCCACCAAGGGCGAAGGCGTGATGAAAGGCCAGATCCTTGCGCAGGACGTGAAGATCATCACCGCCCGCCGGACCAAGGCACCTGCCCCATAACTTGCCGGGTCAGCCCGGCGCCTTCTCCCTGAGCAACGGGACCAGGACGGTATTGAGGGAATCGAGGTCGAGCGCGCCTGCCTGCGCGTATCGCAGCTTGCCCGCACGATCGATGACGAAGTTGGTGGGCACACCTTTCATCGGGCCGTAGCCGCCGGTGATCTTGCGCGCGGAATCGATGCGCAAGGCCTTGAAAAGCCCTCTGAGCTTGGCGATCGGCACGGAATCTTCGGTCGTGATCGCGAAGACTCTCATGCCGTGCTTGCGCTGCTCGGAATAGTAGGCGTCCAGCGTCGGCAACTCGGTGCGGCACGGACCGCACCATGTCGCCCAGAAATTGAGCACCACGACTTGTCCCCGCAACTGCGACAGCGTCACCTTGCCGCCGTCCACAAGCGTCAGTTCGAAATCGGGCGCGGCCTGTCCGACTATCGGCTTGCCCTTGGCCTGCGCGACCGGCGCCGTCAGTGCGCCCGCTGCCAATGCGGCCACCGTCAGTGCCAGCGCGGCGATCGTCGCCCGCAATCCATTCTTCCTCATGCTTGCCCCCCACGTGCCGTCCCGGCAGCGGAAGCCTAACCGTCGGGGCTAAACGCATCAAGGCAGGATCAGCGGGCACCGCCTCTCACCCCTGCGCAGCGTCAGCACCCTGGCCTGTTGCGGCCAACTCTCGTTCGAGCAGCCTTGCTGCCGAGAGTTTGGCCCCACGCGGCCAGCGGTCCCAGCCTTCGCTGGGATGACGGGGATTTGAACGCCGCCCCGCCAGATGCCCATACGAAAAAGGGCCGCGCTTTCGCGCGACCCTCTTCCTGTTTCCTTGCGGACGATCTGCCGATCAGTCTTCCTTCAGGAAGGCCGGCATGTGGTTGGGGTTGCCACCCTCGCCACCGCCGTCACGGCGCGGACCACGGGGACCGCGATCGCTACCGCGACCACCGCCGTCACGGCGCGGGCCACGACGGTCACCGCCGCGATCGCCGCGCGGGCCACGGTCGCCGCCTTCACGCGGTTCGCGGGGCGGACGGGTGTCTTCCAGCTCGGCGCCGGTTTCCTGGTCGACGACGCGCATCGACAGGCGAACCTTGCCGCGCTGGTCGATCTCGAGGACCTTGACGAAGACTTCCTGGCCTTCCTTGACGACGTCGGTGGGCTTTTCCACGCGCTCGTTCTTCATTTCGGAGACGTGGACGAGACCGTCCTTGCCGCCCATGAAGTTCACGAAGGCGCCGAAGTCGACGATGTTGACGACCTTACCCTGGTAGATCTTGCCGACTTCGGCTTCCTCGACGATGCCGAGAATCCACTTCTTCGCGGCCTCGATCTGCGCGATGTCCGAGGACGAAATCTTGATCACGCCTTCGTCGTCGATGTCGACCTTGGCGCCGGTCTCGGCGACGATCTCGCGGATGACCTTGCCGCCGGTGCCGATGACGTCACGGATCTTCGACTTGTCGATCTGGATCGTCTCGATGCGCGGGGCGTGCGCCGACAGTTCGGTGCGCGACGAGCCGAGGGCCTTGGTCATTTCACCGAGGATGTGCGCGCGGCCGGCCTTGGCCTGCTCCAGAGCCTTGGCCATGATTTCGCGCGTGATGCCCGCGATCTTGATGTCCATCTGCATCGTGGTGATGCCGGCTTCGGTGCCCGCGACCTTGAAGTCCATGTCGCCGAGGTGATCTTCGTCACCCAGGATGTCGGACAGGACGGCGAAGTCCTTGCCTTCGAGGATCAGGCCCATGGCGATGCCCGAGACCGGGCGGGCCAGCGGCACGCCGGCGTCCATCATCGACAGCGAACCGCCGCAGACGGTAGCCATCGAGGACGAACCGTTCGACTCGGTGATGTCCGAGAGAACGCGGATCGTGTAGGGGAAGTCTTCCTTCGAAGGCAGCACGGGGTGCAGCGCGCGCCATGCCAGCTTGCCGTGGCCGACTTCGCGGCGGCCCGGGGCGCCGAAGCGACCCACTTCGCCGACCGAGTAGGGCGGGAAGTTGTAGTGCAGCATGAACGACGAGTACGACAGGCCTTCGAGGCCGTCGATCATCTGCTCGGCGTCCTTGGTGCCCAGCGTGGTGGTGCAGATCGACTGCGTTTCACCGCGGGTGAACAGTGCCGAACCGTGGGTACGCGGCAGGAAGCCGACGATCGCCTCGATCGGGCGGACCTGCTCCAGCGTGCGGCCGTCGATGCGCTTGCCGTCCTTGAGGATGGCGCCGCGCACGATTTCCGCTTCCAGCTTCTTCATGGTCTTGATCGCGACCATCTGCAGCTGCGGAGTTTCGCCCGAGAACGCTTCCTTCGCCTTGGCGCGCGCGAGGTTGAGCGCGTTCGAGCGGGCCGACTTGTCGGTCAGCTTGTAGGCGGCGGTGACGTCCTTGCCGACGGCCTTCTTGAGCTTCGCCTTGATGTCGGCGGTGTTGTCCGACAGGTCGATGTCCCAGGGGTCCTTGGCAGCCACTTCGGCCAGGTCGATGATGAGGTTCACGACCTTCTTGATCTCGTCATGCGCGAACACGACGGCACCCAGCATCTCTTCCTCGGTCAGCTCCTTGGCTTCCGATTCCACCATCATCACGGCATCGCCGGTGGCGGCGACGACGAGATCGAGGCGGCCGTCGGTGAGAGCAGCGGTCTGCTTCGGGTTCAGCGTGTATTCGCCGTCGACGAAGCCGACGCGCGCGGCGCCGATCGGGCCCATGAAGGGCACGCCCGAGATGGTCAGCGCGGCCGAAGCGGCGATCATCGCGACGATGTCGGCCTCGGTTTCGCCGTCATAGCTCTGAACCTGGGCGATGACGTTGATTTCGTTGTAGAAGCCCTCGGGGAAGAGGGGACGGACCGGACGGTCGATCAGGCGGCTGGTCAGCGTTTCCTTTTCGGTCGCGCCGCGCTCACGCTTGAAGAAGCCGCCGGGGATGCGGCCTGCTGCCGAATACTTTTCCTGGTAGTGGACGGTCAGCGGGAAGAAGTCCTGGCCTTCCTTCACCGACTTGGCGGCGGTCACCGCGCAGAGCACCACGGTTTCACCGTAGGTTGCGAGGACGGCGCCGTCGGCCTGACGGGCGATGCGGCCGGTTTCGAGGGTGAGGGTCTTGCCGCCCCACTCCATGCTTACGGTCTTTACGTCGAACATTTTCGATTTCCTTGACCCGCGCGGCCCTATTGCCATGCGGGGCTTACTGCCGGGGATACCGTCCCGGTCCGGTGCGGGGCTTTTTCGTCGCCCCTGGGCTTCCTGCCGAATTGCAGCGATGCCCGGAATTTGGTTCCCCCGTCATCCCAGCGAAAGCTGGGATCGGTGGCTGTCTTTAGACGCGCCCTTTCAGGGAAGCGCCCTGCCGACAGTTCGTGCGGCCCGGCCAGCGGTCCCAGCTTTCGCTGGGATGACGGGCGGCTGGCACATACCACATCGTATATGACAAATGCAAAACGGCCCGCCGAAGCGGGCCGTAGCTTGATCTTACTTGCGCAGACCGAGCTTCTGGATGAGGGCGTTGTAGCGCGCCACGTCCTTCTTCTTCAGATAGTCCAGCAGCGAGCGGCGCTTGTTGACCATGGCCAGCAGACCGCGACGCGAGTGGTTATCCTTGTGGTGAGCCTTGAAGTGCTCGGTCAGATTGCGGATGCGCTCGGTAAGGATCGCAACCTGGACTTCCGGGCTGCCCGTGTCGCCAGCGACGCGAGCGTTGTCCGTGATGATGTCCTGCTTCTTTTCAGCGGTAACCGACATTTCATTTACTCCGCGACATCGGATAGATTGAACCCCCGAACGACGCGGACCTCGCGGTCCGTAAGCTGTACCAGAGCGATGGGGACGGTGCCCTCGTACGCGCAGTATAGCCCGTCTTCATGGGGCATTCCGGTGAGAACGCGGCCCTGCCGGACCGCCCTTGCCTGCTCCGGGTCGAGGTTCAGGGCCGGGATGTCGTCCAGCCCCGCCTCCAGCGGCAAGAGTATCTGCTCAAGAGGCGCGCCCTTACCGAATTCGTTCAATTTGTCCAGCGAAATCGCGTGAGACAGATCGAACGGCCCGGCTTTAGTCCGGCGCAGCATGGTGACCGTGCCGCAGCTTCCCAGCGCCAGCGCGATGTCGCGCGCGAGGCTGCGGATGTAAGTGCCCTTGGAGACCGTGGCCAGCAGTGTCGCGCCCGCTTCCGGATCGAAATCCGTCACCTTCAGGTCGAACACGGTCACGCTGCGCGTCTTGAGCTGCACGTCCACCCCGGCGCGCGCCAGATCGTAGGCCCGCTCGCCATCGACCTTGAGCGCCGAGTAGGCTGGCGGCACCTGCTCGATTCCGCCGGTGAAGCGGGGCAGCACCGCCTCCACTTCGGCGCGCGACGGCCGCACGTCGCTGGTGGCGATCACCGCGCCTTCGAGGTCGAGCGTGTCGGTCTGCTCGCCGAACTTCACGGTGAACGCATAGGCCTTGGTGGCATCGAGCATCCGGCCCGCCAGCTTGGTCGCTTCGCCCAGCGCGACCGGGAGGATGCCCGTCGCCAGCGGGTCGAGCGTGCCGCCGTGGCCGACCTTGACCTTCTTGCCGTACCCGGCCTCGCGCAAGTTGCGCTTCACCGCCGCCACGCCTTGCGTCGAGCCAAGGCCCAGCGGCTTGTCGAGAATGATCCATCCGTGGGGCATCATGCTTCCTTGGGCCAGGCGAGCTTGCGGGCGTGGTCGGCGATCGGGGTCGGCCATAGCACGCACAGGGCGTCGAAATTCTCCCGGTCCCCCGAATAGAGTGCGCGGATCGCCTCTTCGTAGCCCGGACGGTCACCCGCCATGACGGTGAGGAAACGGCAGGCGGCATCCATGCATTCACGTTCGCTACGGCCCGCACGCATGGCGCTCTCGACCAGCTTACGCAGCGTGGTGGATGCCCCGCCCGGCTGCGCGGCCAGCCATTCCCAGTGCCGCGGCAGCAGGGTGACCTCCCGCGCCTCCACGCCCAGCGAGGGACGCCCGCGCGGACGCGGCGCGGCGGGCTCGGCAAGGTCGAGATCGACCTGCCTGCCGGTATCATCGTCGAACGCGAGCAGATCGCTGCTGCGGGCAAGCGGACCGAGATCGCGGAGCGCCTGAGTGAAGTCCCCCGGCTGGCCCCGCGCGATCACGTCCTCCTTGTAGAATACGGTGACAGCCATAAGCACTTCCTTTCGGGAAGCGCCCCTACATTAACCCGGATAAAATTGTCAATATATCCGGGTTAAAATAACCGTCAGTTCTTCGCGTGCTTCGCCGGCGGCCCATCCACCCGATCGAACGAGGCGAAGGCGTAACGCTGCCCGCCCACCACGATCGCGCCGAACTTGTCGAGGGTGCCGCCGGGACCGGACTCAATGCCGATATGCTCGGCGAACGGCAGATCCGTGGCCACGCCCATCAGCGTGGCGCGATACCAGTGGCGATGCTGGTCCTGAAAGTAGACGGCGCTATCGCCATCTGCCCTCCAGTTATCGACGCCGCCCGCATTGGCGAACGGGATCGAGGCTGCGGGCTTGTCCGGCGTGGCCTGTGCGGCGACCGGAGTGACGGCTAGCAGGGTGAGCGGCAGCAGCCAGGCTCTTATCTTCATCGACCTGTCCTTTCGAACCCTTCCGGTCGATGAGATCGGCATTCTGCCGCGTCCCTGCAAGGCGCCGGCAAGCGACGGGGACACTTTGTTACAACGTGGCACGACAGCCCCGACTACCGCCCCAACGCCTCGCTGAAATGGCGGCGGCAGAGCGCGACGTAGCGATCATTTCCGCCGATCTCGGTCTGCGCGCCCTCGCTGACGGCCCGGCCACCGTCATCCACGCGCAGATTCATCGAGGCCTTGCGTCCGCAGTGGCAGACCGCCTTCAGCTCCACCAGCGAGTCCGCGATCCCCAGCAGGATCGCCGCGCCGGGAAACAGGTCGCCGCGAAAATCGGTGCGCAGGCCGTAGCACAGCACCGGAATTCCCGCCTTGTCGGCGATGTCCGCGCATTGCCAGGCCTGCGCGCGCGTGAGAAACTGCGCCTCGTCGACCAGCACGCAGGACAGCGGCTCTACCGCATGGGCCGCCTGGACCCGGTCGAGCAGATCCGTCTGCGGACCAAAGCGATGCGCCGAGGCGTGCAGGCCGATGCGACTCTCGATCGCGTGGTCGGTGCCCATCCCGGCGCTGCGATCGTCGATCGCGGCAGTCCACAGCATCGTCTTCATGCCGCGTTCGCGGTAGTTGAAGTCCGCCTGCAGCAGCGTCGTGGATTTGCCGGCGTTCATGCTGGCGTAGTAGAAATAGAGCTTGGCCATCGGTTGCTGGGGATAACACCGCCCCGAATGCGGCGCACGGTCTTTCCCGGGCTTCTCCCCGGCTCAATTGCCCTTAACAATCAGGGGCGAAATCCTAGGGGAGAACCGGATGAGGCCGAGGTCATGAAGAAGCCGGGCGCATGAAGAAACTGATCGCCGCGCTGGCGGCCTTTGCGCTGCCCGCGCTCCTTGCCGTCTGGCTGGCGCTGGCGCCGCTGGGCGGCCAATACGCCTCGCTGGACCCGCTCGCCGAACGCATCCTCGTGGTGCAGGGACGCAATGCGGCCGTCTTCGCGCTGCTGATGGCGGGCCTCGGCCTTGCCGTGCTCGCCGCTCTCGCGGTTCGGGGCAAGCCGGCGGAGCGACTGACCTATCAGCCGCAAGTCGCGCCCCGGGACTTCGGCCGCCGTCGCCGCAAGCTCACCGCGGAGCCGCAGTCCGACGACGAGATGGTGGAGGAGAGCCCGGACGCGGACACCGCGCTGTTCGAGCAGCCGGCGCCGGAGGCGCTTGCGGACGAGCCCGAAGCGCCGCCCCTGCCCCCGCAGCCGACCGTGGCCGCCGCGCCTGTCGTCCTCGTGCGCAAGCAGCGCGAACGACGGCGCGACTGGTTCGGCGACGCCAGCTGGCTGGGCGGCCTGCCGCGCCTCGGTCCTTCGCAATGGCCTCGCGACGAAGCGGGGACGCCGCTGCCGTTCGCCGCGCAGATCGACTTGTCCGAACTCGCCGCCGCTCGCCCCGACATGCCGCTGCCTCGCAGTGGTTCGCTGGCGTTCTTCCTGGGTTCCGGCGCGGTCATCGCCGTGCCGGAGGGCATCCACGACTTCACCGAGCCGCCCTCCGACCTGCCGCCCGCCTATGACGAAGGCGGCCTGCCTTTCCCGACCCGCCACACGCGCCTGACCCGCTGGTTCTTCCCGTTCTGGCCGGTCACCCCGGTGGCGCTTGACCCGCCCGGCCCGCAGAGCGATGCCGCCCTCGGCGTCCGGCTCGGCGCCGCACTGCGCGACCACCCCTTCTATGCGGCCGGCGTCGGCGCCCCGGTGGAAGCACTGTGGTGGCATGCGGTGATCCACTTGTCGGACCGCCTGCACGAAGCGCTGGACGAAGCTCCGCGCCTCCTCTCCCGCCGCCGCGACGAGATGACCCGCCAGAACGCGGAAATCGCCCGCCTGCGCACAGACTCGGCCGCGATCCCCTATGCCCTGGAGGATGCGCAGGAGATCGCCGAACAGATTGAGGGCGAATACGCGCTGCTCCAGGAGCAATGCGCCGCGCTGCCCGAGATGGTCGCCGCGCTCGACCAGTTCGTTGCGGGCCGAGAACCGATGAAGCGCCTGACTGCGGACGAACTCGCGGTCGTCGGCGACATTCTCGCCGAACTCCACGAGCGCTACGACGAGGCCGTGCAGTCCCACCTGCCCGGCACTCTTGCTGATCTTGCGACGATCTCGCTGCGCACGATGGTATCCGGCCCGCCCGAAATCCTCGCCGCCGTGCCCGACGCCGTGCTGACGCGGATCAACCGCGAATACCGGCTGGCGCCCGTCCACCAGCACCGCATGCTCGACGCCGAGGAGGACGGGCATGAAATGCTGCTGCTCCAGCTCGGCTACGACGACATGATGGAATGGGCCTGGGAGGAAACCGGCGCCTGGCGCTTCCGCATCGGGGCGCAGGCGCTCCTGACCGGAGACTGGCGCGCGGCGACACTGGTATTCGAGGCGGACTGACCCAGCGCGCCGGTCAGGCCCGTACTTCCGCCAGCAGGATTTCCGCCAGGGCTTCCGGCCGCGTGTTCATGACCTGATGCCCGGCGTCGATGCGATGCAGGCGACGGGCATGAAGACGGTCGGCAAAACGCTCCTGCCATGATGCTGGCAAGGCCATGTCACGCAAGGCCACGACATAGCTGGACGGGATCGCCCGCAGGTGCTCGTAGCGCCAGTCGGCATGGCGGTAGGCACTTGCCGGCCATCGGTCCCGGCCCAGCCGTGCGAGGAAGGCAGCGGCATCGTGCTCGTCCATGTCGTTGCAGAACATCGTCGCGTAGCGCTCAGCCTCGGTGCCCGCCGGATAACCGACTTCCTCGACGCTGGAACCGCGCGGCCCCTGCCCCATCTGGTCAAGCGTCGTCAGGCCCGGCAAGGGGGCCGAACAAGTGACATACACCAGCTTGTCTATGAGGCCTGCAGGTGCGAGCTGCGCCATGTGGGGGATCGTCATGCCCGCCTGCGAATGACCGATCAGCATGACATCGTGCAGCCCGGAACGGGCGATGTCCTCGATCAGTTCGCGCGTCGTGTCGGCGAAGCCGTAAGCGGCCGTATCGACGCCGCGCTTCGCTCCGCACCCCGGCGCATCGAGTGCCAGGCAGCGCACGGCATGATCGGACTGGCGCGCGATCGCCGCGATCGTCTCATGCCAGACCCAGCCACCCTGCCCGCCGCCATGGAGGAAAACCATGTCGCGCATACCCGCTCTCCCGTTCGCTTCGCGCGATCAGGGTAACGGGTCGAAAGCCGGCAGGAAGGGCAGCGCCGCGGTGATCGTCCGGGCGCTGCGAAAGGTCAGCCTTCGAGGTCGCGCTTCACGCGCGGGTCGTTGAGCAGGGCATCGATGCGGCTCGCTTCATCGAACGTTTCGTCGGAGCGAAATTGGATCTTGGCCGCGAACTTGAGCTTGAGACGCTGGGCGACCTCACGCTGGAAGAACGCGGTATTGGTGCGCAGCGCCTTGAGCACTGCTTCCTCGTCCTCGCCCAGCAGCGGCTTCACGTAGACGCTGGCCTGCCTCAGATCGGGCGTCATGCGCACTTCGGTGACGGAAACGGTATGCGCGCTCAGCGTGTCGTCGTGGACCTGCTGGCGCGTGAGAATCTCGGAAATGACGTGGCGCACCTGCTCGCCGACCTTGAGAAGGCGGACGGAGTGCTGTTCGGGAGTGGTCTGGTGTTTTGCCATCTGTTGCGTCCATGTGGGCCGGGCGCGACAATTTGCAACAAACTGTTACGCCTCCTGACCCGGGCCTTGGCGTTATCGCGGATGACACGTGCCGTCAAAGGAGTAGCACCATGAAAAAGTTCACCGCCGCCCTGCTCAGCGCCGCGCTGCTGGTCCCCAGCATCGCCGCCGCCCCCGCAATGGCGCAGCCCGCGCACCACGATAACCGCGACGATCGCGGCCCGCGCAAGACGGTCGTGACCCAGAAGACGACCTACAAGACCTTCCGCAAGGGCCAGAAATTCGACCGTCGCTATGCGCGCAACTATCAGGTCGTCGATTATCGCAAATACCGTAACGTGAAGGCTCCGCCGCGCGGCTACCACTATGTCCGCTCGGGCAACGACATGCTGCTCGTAGGCATCACCAGCGGCATCGTCGCTTCGGTGCTGGCCGGCCAGTTCCGCTGAGACTGACCACGGCGTAAAGGGGCGGGTCGTTCGCGCGGCCCGCCCCTTATTCATACCATCTTGGATGCGATGCGCGCCAGCGAGCGGACGTTGCGCGCAGTGCCCCGGCAGCCGAGGCGCCGCTCGATGAAGGCATTGCTCAGCCTGGACTGACCCACGCCGTCGACGTAATCGATGTAGAGACAGCGCGGCCCCATCGCGATCTTCTCCGGCCCCCGCGTGGCATGGTCCCCCACCAGCTTGTCGAATGCCGTCTTGTCTGCGTCGCGTTCGAGGAACAGGGTGTGCACCTGATGATCCTGCCCGATACCGGTAAACGGATTGTCCTCTACCGCTGAACGCACTTCCTGCGCATTGCGCACGGCCGCAAAGGTGTTCATGTCAAAGCGGTCCAGCATCATGTGCGCGAACAGCTCCTCCAGCCCTTCGGTCGGCCGCTCATCGAAATCGAACAGGACGTTGCCGCTGGCGACGACTGTCTCGACGTTCTCGAACTCTTTACGCTCGAAGGCGTAGCGCAAGTCCGCCATGGTCAGGCGATTGCCGCCTACGTTGATCGAAGCGAAGAAGGCGCAGTAGCGGGTCATCTTGAAAAGCTCTTCTCGTGCAGGTATGGTGCTCGGACCACTGTTGAGGTTTTCACATAGCAACCTCCGACCGATCGCTCCAGTGATCGGACCGGTGCCTTTCGGAGGCTGGTGCTCGTTACACCAGCCTCCTCACCGGCTACTTGCGGCTCAGTTCGATGAGCTTAACCACAAGTTGCAGCAGCGCGACCAGAAAGGTCGCGGAGCCGACTACCAGAAATACCACAGTTTCAATTTTCACATGCATCACCTGCCTCTCAGCCGCAGTTGCGGCTGGATAGGCATAAGCGCGCCTGCATGACCGGCACGGTTAAATCCCTGAAACAGGAAACGGCCACCGCCGGGTTTCCCCGACGATGGCCGCTTGCCGTTAGCGTTGATGTAAGGCCGGGCCTCAGCCCACCGTGCGTTCGCGGTGGCTGATCTCGAAGACTTCGAGGTGGTCGCCCGGCTTGATGTCGTTGGTGTCGGCCAGCACCACGCCGCATTCCAGACCTGCGCGCACTTCGTCGACGTCGTCCTTGAAGCGGCGCAGCGAGGCGATCGTCGTGGCCGAAACGATGACGTCGTTGCGGGTGAGACGCGCGGCCAGACCCTTGCGGATGTAGCCTTCGAGCACCAGCAGACCGGCGGCCTTGTCGCGCTTGCCGGCCGGGAAGACCTGCTTGACCTCGGCGCGGCCGACGACGGTTTCGATGCGCTCCGGCCCCCAGATGCCCGCCATCTGCTTGGCGACCTCGGCGGTCAGTTCGTAGATGACGTCGTAGTACATCATCGGCGTCTTGGTACGCTCGACCAGTTCGCGGGCCTTGGCGTTCGGACGGACGTTGAAGCCGACGATCGGCGCGCCGCTGGCCGCTGCCAGCGAAACGTCGGTCTCGGTGATCGCGCCGACGCCCGAGTTCAGGATGCGAACCTTGATCTCGTCGTTCGAGAGGGCGTGGAGCGCGGCGTTGATCGCCTCGACCGAACCCTGCACGTCCGCCTTGATGACCACCGGATACTCGATGACCTTCTGCTTGTCGGCCAGGGCCGAGAACATCGTGTCGAGGCTGGCAGGCGCCATCGCGGTGCGCTTGGCGGTCGCCTGCTCCTGACGCCAGGCCGAAACCTCGCGGGCGCGGCTCTCGCTCTCGACCACGGTGAGCATGTCACCGGCCATCGGCACGCCGCCGATGCCGAGGACTTCCACCGGCATCGCAGGCGGAGCGACCTTGAGCTGACGGCCCTTGTCGTCGAGCATGGCGCGCACGCGGCCGCTCTCGGTGCCGACGACGAGGATGTCGCCGACCTTGAGCGTACCACGGTTGACCAGCACCGTCGCGAGCGGACCCTTGCCCTTGTCGAGCTTGGCTTCGATCACGGTGGCTTCGGCCATGCGGTCCGGATTGGCCTTCAGTTCCATCAGTTCGGCCTGAAGCAGGATCTTCTCGATCAGTTCGTCCAGACCCTTGCCGGTCTTGGCCGAGACTTCGACGTCCTGCACGTCACCCGACATTTCCTCGACCACGATCGAGTGTTCGAGCAGACGCTCGCGCACCTTCTGCGGGTTGGCTTCGGGCTTGTCGCACTTGTTGATCGCAACGATCATCGGCACGCCGGCAGCCTTGGTGTGATTGATGGCCTCGACCGTCTGCGGCATGATGCCGTCGTCGGCCGCAACCACCAGCACCACGATGTCCGTGACGTTGGCACCGCGCATACGCATCTGCGTGAAGGCGGCGTGGCCCGGGGTGTCGAGGAAGGTGACGAAGTCGCCGCCCTTTGTCTTGATCTGGTAGGCGCCCGTGTGCTGCGTGATGCCGCCCGCCTCGCCGCGCACGACGTCGGTGCCGCGCAGCGCGTCGAGCAGCGAGGTCTTGCCGTGGTCGACGTGGCCCATGATCGTGACGACCGGCGGACGCGCCTTGAGCGTATCCTCGGGATCGACGTCGACAGTGTGGTCGATGTCGATGTCGCTTTCCGACACGCGCTGGACGTTGTGGCCGAATTCCTCGACCAGCAGCTCCGCCGTATCCTGGTCGATCGTCTGGTTGACGGTGACCATCATGCCCATCTTGAACATCGACTTGACGAGGTCCGCGGCCTTCTCGGCCATGCGGTTCGCCAGTTCGGCAACGGTGATCGCTTCCGGCACGATGACGTCGCGAACCTGCTTTTCACGCGGCTGCGCACGGCCCGAGTAGCTGGAACGACGCTCCTTCTCACGCGCACGCTTCAGCGCGGCGAGCGAGCGGGCGCGGGCGCCCTCATCGTCGTTGAGCGCGCGGTTGACGGTCAGCTTGCCGGCCTGGCGACGATCGCCGCCCTTGGCGTTGCGGTCGTTCTGCGAGCTTGCCGCCGGGCGGGCCGGGGTCGCCGGACCCTTCTTGGCGCCGAGCGGAGCACGGGCAGCAGTGCCGCCGGTCCCACCGCCGACGTTGCCGCCGGGAGCGGACGATGCGGCAGGCGCGGTCGGCTCGGGACGACGCGGTTCGGGGCGCTGCACCGGGGTAAAGCGGCGCGCGGCGGGAACCGGGGTCGCAGCAGGTGCCGGAGCTGCAGCAGGTGCGGCAGCCTTGGCGACCGGAGCCGCTGCGGGTGCTTCCGCTGCGGGAGTGGGCGCTGCGGGAGCGGGCGCTGCGGTAGCAGGCGTCGCGACCGGGGCCTCGACGGCTGCCGGAGCTGCGGCGGGCACCGCAGGGGCAGGTGCGGGTTCAGGCGCCGCGACGGGCTCGGGAGCCTTTGCCGCTTCCGCCTGAGCGACGGCTGCAGCCGCCGCTTCCTCCTCGGCGCGGCGGTTGGCTTCGGCGCGCTGCTTTTCTTCGTCGATGGCGCGCTGACGCTGCTCCTGCTCGCGGCGAGTCGCCTCTTCGAGCATCTGCATGCGGGCTTCTTCAGCCTCGCGCTGGAGGCGGGCGACGCGCTCCTGCGGGGTTTCGTTCGAGGGCGCAGGGCGGCGGACGGGCGGCGGCGGCGCTGCAGGGCGCGGAGCGGCAGCCTGCGGAGCAGGCGCCGGAGCGGCGGCAGGAGCCGGAATCGCTTCGCCTTCGGGCTTGCCGCCCGGCACCAGCTTGCGGCGCTTCACCTCGACCACCACCTTGTTGGTGCGGCCGTGGCTGAAGGTCTGCTTGACCTCACCCGCTTCCACCGAGCGCTTAATGCCAAGCGGCTTGCGGCCCAGGGTCGGTTTGTTGTCGGTCTCGCTCATATTTCTCGTCTTCGCCCTTCGCTCAATTCGTCGTGACGGAGGCGGCCGGAGCCGCTCCGTTCTTCTCATCCATGCCGGTCTTGCCGTCGTCGTCCCCGTTCGAGGCTCCCCGGCTGATGACCTGCCCTTGGAAATGCAGGAGGCGCTTTAGCAGCGTATCGACTCGGTCAGCCGCTCCGCGATCGTTCAGCGCCAGGTGAACGACGTTGTCGCGGCCCAATGCCACAGACAACGTGTCCCGGTCCAGAGGCAAGGTGACGCCTCGTAAACCAGTTCCTTCCGCCTCGCTCCCGACCCGCCAGGCCTGGTCGAGCTTGCGCGATCCGTCTTCACGCGCATCGGCGGCATGGGCAAGCCATTCGACCCGGCCCTCACGCGCGTTCTGCGCGATGCGGTCCGAGCCCATGAGCAGCCTGCCCGATTTCAGTTCGAGGCCCAGCCGGTCGGTCAGCGCGCGGGACAGCGCAGCCTCGATCCGGTCGGGCAGATCTTCAGGTATGGTGATGGGCGCACCTTTATAGGCGCGCGCCAGCGCTCCCTTAAGTTTGTTCTTCGACACCGCGATTTCAAGGTCTGCGCGAGAAACGCCGATCCACGCGCCGCGCCCCGGGGCACGCGCGTGGACGTCGGGAAGGACCAATCCGTCCGGCGAGATCGCCAGACGGATGAAGTCTTCACGGGCAGCCTTCTCGCCAGAGAGGATGCAGGTCCTCTCAGGCGAATTGCCGTCGATGTCGGAGCTTACGCGATCATTGCGAGGAATCCGCATCGGCGGCCTCCTCAGCTTGCGGCTCGTCTTCGAACCAGTGGGCGCGGGCGGCCATGATGATCTCGTTGCCCTGCTCTTCGGTCAGGCCATACTCGCCGAGCACGCCGCCCTTGTCCTCATCGCGGGCCGAGCGCTTGTTCACAGAACCGTCGCGGCGACGCTGTTCGGTGCGCTTCTTGGCGATGAGTTCGTCGGTCGCGAGGTCAGCAAGGTCGTCGAGCGTCTTGATGCCGCCCTTGCCCAGCACGACCAGCATGGCTTCGGTGAGGTGCGGCAGTTCGGCCAGCGCATCCTCGACGCCCAGCGCACGGCGGGCTTCGCGGTTGGCTTCCTCGCGGCGATCGAGCGCTTCCTGCGCACGGTTCTGCAGTTCTTCGGCCAGCTCTTCGTCGAAGCCTTCGATGTTCGCCAGTTCGGCGGCATCGATGTAGGCGACTTCTTCCAGCTCGCTGAAGCCTTCGGCGACCAGCAACTGCGAGAGCGTCTCGTCGACGTCCAGCTCTTCCTCGAACATCTTCGAGCGCTCGACGAATTCCTTCTGGCGCTTCTCCGAGGATTCCGCCTCGGTCATGATGTCGATCTGCGAGCCGGTCAGCTGCGAGGCCAGACGCACGTTCTGGCCACGACGACCGATCGCGAGGCTGAGCTGATCGTCAGGCACCACGACTTCGATGCGGCTTTCTTCCTCGTCGATGACGACGCGGCTGACGGTCGCGGGCTGCAGCGCGTTGACCACGAACGTCGCGGTGTCCTCGCTCCAGGGGATGATGTCGATCTTCTCGCCCTGCATTTCCTGCACGACGGCCTGGACGCGGCTGCCCTTCATGCCGACGCAGGCGCCGACCGGATCGATCGAGCTGTCGTGGCTGATGACGCCGATCTTGGCGCGCGATCCCGGATCGCGGGCAGCAGCCTTGATCTCGATGACGCCGTCGTAGATTTCGGGCACTTCCTGCGCAAACAGGCGCTTCATGAAGTCCGGGTGGGCACGGCTGAGGAAGATCTGCGGGCCGCGGTTCTGGCGCTCCACGCGCAGGACCAGAGCACGCACGCGCTCGCCGACGCGGGCGGCTTCGCGGGGGATCTGCTGGTCGCGGCGGATCACGCCCTCGGCGCGGCCGAGGTTGACGATCACGTGGCCGAATTCGACCGACTTGATGACGCCGGTGATGACTTCGCCCGCGCGGTCCTTGAACTCTTCGTACTGACGGTCACGCTCGGCGTCGCGGACCTTCTGGAAGATCACCTGCTTGGCCGACTGCGCGTCGATGCGGCCGAGGTCCACCGGGGGCAGCGGGTCGACGATGAAGTCGCCCAGCGCGGCGCCCTTCTGCAGCTTCTGGGCCTGCGCCAGATCGACCTGCTTGAAGTAGTCGTCGACATGCTCGACCACTTCGACGACGCGCCACAGGCGCAGGTCGCCGGTGCGCGGATCGAGCTTCGCGCGGATGTCGTTCTCGGCGCCGTAACGGTTGCGGGCCGACTTCTGGATGGCTTCTTCCATCGCCTCGATGACGATCGACTTGTCGATCATCTTCTCCGAAGCAACGGAGTTCGCGATCGCGAGCAGCTCGGCGCGGTTGGCGGAAATCGCACTGGCCATGGCTTAGTCTTCCTGTTCCTCAAGAATATCGTCCGCACCGCTGGTATCCTGCGGGCGGCTTGCTGCGATGAGCCTGTCGGTAAGGATGAGCCTTGCCGATTGAACGTCCAAAAGCGGGAAGGACACCTGGCCGGACTTCTTGTCCTCCAGCGTGACCACTTCGCTTCCCGTCTCGCCGGCGATGCCCACGAGGTCGCCGTGCAGGCCCTTGCGGTTGCCTTCGACGGGATTGATGAGATTGATCTTCGCCTCGTGACCCGCCCAGTTGGCGTAGTCCTTGGGGCGGGTGAGCGGACGGTCGATGCCCGGCGAGCTGACTTCGAGGCGATAGGCCTCTTCGATCAGCGTCTCGCCCGCTTCCTCCAGCGCGTCCATGCGATCGGAGATGCGGTGCGAGAGCGTCGCGCAATCGTCGAGCACGAGCTGGCCGGTCTTCGGATCCTCGGCCATGATCTGCAGCGCGATCTCGTCGTCACCGACTTCGCTCTTGCCGAAAATGCGCACGCGCACGAGATCGAATCCCAGGGCTTTGACCTCCGGCTCGATGACTTCGGTAAGGCGTGCGATATCGACCAATCCTGGCTCCATTCCGTGTTCGTTTGCCGCAAGATGAGCAACGCGGTTTCGTGCCGGCCCCTACCGGCGCCAGCCCGTTCGTTGTTTCACCAATTACGGGATGACGGCCAGATAGGCGCGATTCCTGAAAAAAGCAAGGGGGCTGCTAAATCACACACTCGCCTTGCGGATTTGCATCGTAATCCCGCCAACGCGCTTGCTAATGCAACGAAGTCGCATTAGCGGATTCGACAGAGAGGCAATCCGGGCTCGCAACGCCAATGGGCACGCGCCCTCCTTCGGAAGCAGCCCGCTTCCCGAGCAGGGGTCGAACACAAGTGATACGCCGTCTTTCGCCGTCTTTCGGGCAGGTCCTCGCACGCTCGGTTAGCGCCATTCCGCTGATGTTTGCCGCATCGCCCGGTATCGCGGCACCCGCCCTCGCCGACGAGGCCGCTACGGCGGATGACGCCGAAGCCGGCGAGAACATCGTCGTCACCGCCCGCGCACAGAAGCTCTACCGCGTGACCGAGACCGAAATCGGCAAGATCGCCGCCGATCCGCTCGACGTGCCGCAGTCGGTCCAGGTCATCAACTCGGAGATGATCGAGGATCAGGGCGCACGCGACATCCGCGACCTCTACCGCAACGTCCCGGGGGTCAGCGCCGACAACTACGCCACCGTCACGTATCGCGGCTTCAGCCAGGACGTGACGTATTACGACGGGCTGCGCGGCGACCCGTTCCAGACCTTTTCGGTGCCGCAATTGTTCACCATCGAGCGCGTCGAATTCCTGAAAGGTCCGGCGGGCATGCTCTACGGCTCAGGCTCGCCGGGCGGGACGATCAACTATGTGACGAAAAAACCGGGCGATGCGTTCGGCGGCAACGTGCGCGTGATCGGCGGCGGGCGCAATCGCTACGGTGCCTCGGCCGACGTGACCGGCCCCCTCGACGCGGACGGCACCCTGACCGGCCGCGCAGGACTGTTCTACGAGGACATGGACAGCTACCGCGACCATGCCAGCAGCCGGACCTTCGTCGGGGACGCCGGGCTGGGCGTGAAGCTGGCGCCGGACACGAAGCTCGTCGTCCAGCTGACCGACTACGACCAGAACCTGCCGGGCAACAGGCTCAGGGGCATCCCGATCGACGCCGACGGCAACTTCTATGCGAAGCGCAGCTGGAACCACAACGACCCGGACGACTACATCCGCTACAACGGCCTCGTCACCCAGGCCCGCCTCGACAGCCGTCTGTCGGATGCGCTCTCGTTCAATGCCGCCGCACGCTGGTTCCAGTACGACGAAGAGCAGAAATATCACGAACCCGTCGCCCTGCGCGACACCGACGGCGACGGCGTCTATGACACCATCACCCGTGAATATCGCGACCAGCACCGCAAGGTGGAGGGCCTCTCGTTCGGCGCCAACCTCGTCGGCAAGTTCGACACCGGGCCGATCAGCCACACCGTCCTGTTCGGCGGCGACTGGTATCGCGAGGATTCGAGCGGCACCAACTACGCCACCCGCAACGTGCCCACCCGCTCGCTGATCGATCCCGATTACACCACCGACAGCCGCCCCGACCTTTCAGGCGTGACGCCGTCCTACTCGGACGCGCGGGCGCTGCGCCGGGGCGTCTACCTGCAGGAACAGATGGGAGTTGGCGAGCACGTCATCCTCGTCGGCGGCCTGCGCCGAGACTGGTTCGACGACGCGGACCATATCGAGGGCGAGACCGCCAGCAGCGCCGCAACCACCTGGCGCGCGGGTGCCATCTACAAGCCGCGCAAGGACGTGTCGCTCTACGTCAGCTGGTCAGAGGCGTTCGAGCCGCAGGCCGTCTCCGACCAGTCGCCGCTCGCAGGTGGTCCCTTCGCGCCCGAAACCGGCAGCCAGTGGGAAGCCGGCATCAAGACCGACCTGATGGACGGGCGTATCCAGACCACGCTTGCGGCCTATCGCATCGTGCGCCGCAACGTCCTGCAGGTCGACGACAATCTCGAACCGGTGAACGGCGTCGACCAGCTCGCCCCGATCGGCGAAGTCACCAGCAAGGGCATCGAGGCGACGCTGACCGCCGACATCACAAGGGACTGGCTGGTTTCGGCCAACTACGCCTACAACGACACCCGCGTGACCGGCTCGGTCGAGGGGCAGTCGGTGGACCGCTCGGTCGGCGGACGCTTCCCCAATGCGCCGCAGAACAAGGCCGGGTTCTGGACCCGCTACCAGATCGCCGCGATCGACACCGCGTTTTCCTTCGGCGGGCAGTACGTCTCGTCGCAGATCGACCGCAGCGGCGACAGGTTGAAGCCCTTCACCGTGTTCGACGCGACGATCTCGCACGATTTCGGGATCTTCGACGCGAAATTCCGTATCGAGAACATCTTCGACAAGTTCTACGCGGTCTCCGGCTTCACCGGCCCCAAAGGCGCCTACATCGGCAATGCGCGCAGCTGGTTCGTGGAACTGCGGCGCAAATTCTGACAATCGACGATGGGGCAGGCTTGCTGATCGCGCCATTCTACCGCGCGATGCTGACCGCCTCGCCGGCTTCACCTTGCGCAGCTGCCCCCCGCCGCTGATGCAGCCCGTGCTTCTTGAGGCAGTGGCGCAACTGGTCGTAAGTCAGGCCCAGTTGCGCCGCCACCTTGCGCTGGTTCCAGCGAAGGCGCTCAAGCGCCGACAGGAGAAGGCCGCGTTCGTGCGCTTCCACCGCCTCTCGCAAGGAGGCCGGGAGTTCGACGGTGCCTTCCGGCCCTGCAACACAAGGCGGCAGCGGCACTGGCCCCACCTGCGCGATTTCCCGCAAACCCCATGCGCTGACGAAAGGATCGAACACCACTTCGCCGATAGGCGTGCCCTCATCCCCCCAGCGGTAGACCGCGCGCTCCACCACGTTGCGCAGTTCACGCACGTTGCCGGGCCATTCATGAGCCTCCAGCGCCTCCATCGCGCCGTCTGAAAAGCCGGGGAAGCGATCCCACTCCAGCTCGCTCGCCATGCGGCGGCCGTAGTAGTCGGCCAGTTCCGCCACATCCCCTTCCCGCGCGCGCAGGGGCGGCAGGGTGATGACCTCGAAGCTCAGGCGGTCGAGCAGGTCTGCACGGAAGGTGCCCTCTGCGGCCATGCGCGGCAAATCGGCATTGGTGGCCGCGACGATGCGCACGTCCACCGTGACGGGCCGCGACGAGCCGATGCGCACGACCTCGCCATATTCGATCGCGCGCAGCAGGCGCTCCTGCGCCGCCATCGACAGGTTTCCGAGTTCGTCGAGGAACAGGGTGCCCCTGTCCGCCTCCTCGAAGCGCCCTGCCCGCGCCCGCGTGGCGCCGGTGAAGGCGCCCGCCTCGTGCCCGAACAGTTCCGCCTCGATCAGCGTTTCGGGCAGCGCCGCGCAGTTCAATGTCACCAGCGGCTCGCCCCAGCGCGGCGAGAGGTGGTGCAGGCGCTGGGCGATCAGTTCCTTGCCCGTACCCCGCTCACCGATGACCAGCACCGGTCGACGCACGGCCGCAGCGCGACTGGCCCGCTCCACCGCGTCGAGAAAGGCGGAGGACTGTCCGATGAAGTGAGTGTCGCGCTCCATTCCTGAAATTTAGCGAAATTTCCTATTCATTGGCAATTCATTTTCCGCACACTTTCGCACGGAAGTGCAAGACCCACGCAAATCCGCCATTCCCACTGTTTGGCACGGGGATTGCTATTAGCGATGCAAGACCAAGTTCAGGACCAGAGGACACTTCACATGCTCCCGATCACAGCTTCAGGCATGGACAATACCGAAAGCCAGGGACGCTCCATCACCCCGCGTTCCACGCTGGCGCGCACCAAGCTCGACTGGGCGATCATCGTCAGCATGCTGGCGATGGGCGCGCTCAACCTCGTCGCTCTCGCCGACAAGGTCGCGGTGCCCGAGGCCCACGCCTCGTCGATGCATTCGTGCGGAGCACCGCTCGCATGAGCAGGCTCGACGCGGAGATCGAAGTGCTCCAGAATCCGACCTCGCCCACCAATCGCGCCTACCGCTTCGATGCCGGGGCAACCCGCAGCTTCACAGGCAGCAGCTTTACTACAGGAACCACCGCCATGGGCATCTTCTCCCGCACTCGCGACATCATCGCCGCCAATTTCAACGACCTGCTCGACAAGGCGGAAGACCCGGCCAAGATGATCCGCCTGATCATCCTGGAAATGGAGGAGACGCTGGTCGAGGTGCGCACCAGTTCGGCCCGCACGATCGCGGACCAGAAGGAATTGCGCCGCCACGTCGGCAAGCTGGAGAAGCTGCAGGCCGACTGGGCCGACAAGGCGCAGCTGGCGCTCTCGAAGGACCGCGAAGACCTTGCCCGCGCCGCTCTGCTGGAGCGCAAGAAGGCTGCCGACATGGGCGAGCAGCTCTCGGCCGAGATCCTCGTGCTCGACGACGCCCTGCGCGCCTACGAGGCCGACATCGAGAAACTGCAGACCCGCCTGCGCGAGGCCCGCAGCCGCCAGTCGTCCATCACGGCGCGCTTGCAGAGCGCGGAAAACAGGGTCAAGCTGCGCACCTTGCTGGCGAATGAGCGCGTGGACGAAGCCATGGCCCGGTTCGACCAGCTGGAGCGCCGCGTCGACTACGCGGAAGGCCGCGCCGAAGCGATGAGCCTCTCCGATCGCCGCCAGCCGACGCTCGCCGAGGAAATCGCGGCACTGGCCGATGGCGACTCGATCGACGCGGAACTCGCGGAGATGAAGCGCCAGATGTCGGACAAGCAGTAAGACATTCGAGGGAAGGGAAAACAGGCAATGTCTCGCGGACAATTCTATCTCGACAAGTCGAACGCCAAGATCTCGGGCGTGTGCTCAGGGATTGCGGATTACACCGGCGTCGATGCGCTGTGGATCCGGCTGGGCGCCGTGCTGCTGCTGTTCGCCGGGTTCCCGATCGTGATCGCGATCTACTTCGGCGTGGCCTGGCTGGCCGACAGCCGCCCGATGGGCCTCTATTCGGAGGACGAGGAAATGCGCCTGCTGCGCCGCATGGAACGCCGCCGCGCCCGCAAGGGTATGGGCCGGGGACTGACGGCAACGCCTTCATCCAGCCGCCTGCGCACCGACCTGTCCGACATGGACCGCCGGATCGCGGACATGGAAGCGCACTATTCCAACAGCAACTCGCGCCTCGCCGCCGAGATCGACTCGCTGCGCTGACGCGACCTTTCGGGCAACAGGGACAAGACTATGGACACGGGAACTCTGGCGCTGCTGATCCCGCTCGCGCCGTTCATCATGGGCGGCCTTGCGATCTGGACCAAGCACCAGCGCAAGATGGCCGAACTGCAGATCGAGGCGACCGCCGAAAAGGCCGCGCAATACGCCTCGCACAGCCGCGAACTGGAAGAGCGCGTGCGGGTGCTGGAACGCATCATCACCGACGGCGGCTACGACACCGCGCTCCAGATCGAGGCGCTGCGCGACACCCGCTCGGTCGAGGCGGCACGCAGCCCCGAACCCAAGATCAACTGAGGAGACGCGCGATGCAGTGGGGTGGACCGGACTTCGTCCTCGTCATCGTCGGCATCTGTGCCGGCGGCTGGGTGCTCAACAACTGGATTCGCGCGCGCCACGGCTATGCGCTGGAAGACGAGTGGGGCGGCAAGACCGAGCGCGCGGATCACGCTGCAACCACGCACTTGGCAGAGGAGAACGCCCGGCTGCGCGCCCGGCTGGAAGCGCTGGAAGGCCGCACCGCCACGATCGAGGCCATCGTCACCGACAGCGCCTATGCCACCGCCGCGCAGATCGAAAGCCTGCGCGCCCCCCGCGAGAGGGACGCCGCCTGATGAGCTTCGGTGAATTCATGGGGCTTGCCGCCCTGCTCATCGCCATTGTTTCGGTGTTCGGCATACTCGGCGAGATGTACAAGCGCCGCCTCGCCTTCCTCGAGCGCAAGCTGGAGATCACCGTGGGGGCCACGGCGGAAAAGGCCGCGCAGTACGCCGCGCACAACACCGAACTGGAAAACCGCGTGCGCGTCCTTGAAAGGATCGCTACGGAAAGCCACCATGACCGCGACATCGCCCTTCAGATCGAAGCGCTGCGCGACCAGCAGCGGCCGGAGGTGACCAAGCAATGAGTTTCTGGACTGCCGTAGTCGTTCTTTTCGCCATCGGTTGCGTCACCTGGCTCAAGTCCCAGCGCTACCGCGCGCTGGGCGAGAAGCGGGACCGCCAGACCGGCGATTACGACCACACCGCGCGCGAACACGAACTGGAGCGCGAGGTCGATGCCATGCGCAAGCGCATCGCCGTCCTCGAACGCATCGCCACCGACGAACGGCGAGGCAAGGACCTCGCCCGTGAGATCGACGCCCTGCGGGATTGACAATTTTATCCAAATAGGTTATATGACCCAGCATCCAATCCGGCGATGATCACGCCGGAAAGGTGTATCGGGTCGGCGTCGTGGGCCGGGATGCGGTTTCAGCCGCAGCTGTGCAAACCACGCGCCCAACGAAGACCCGGACCGTCCTCTCGGCTCTGGAAACGTCCTTCGAACCGCTTTGTCCTCATGGACAGACAATGCGAAGGCTATCCCGGATGACCCATGACCGCCAACGACGCGAACCCTAACGTCGGTCATACGGGACGGCTCCGATGGAATACCCAGGTCGAGCCGGGCTGACCACCGCTACCCGGCCGCTCGCCTGAGCAGGTGGACAACAAACCCCCGCGTCCCGGTGTGGACGCTCCCGACGCCGACCCGATGTTCACTCTCGGATGCGTTGATTTCCCCCGGCGTAATGGCCCGCACTCGCCAGCGGGTATTGTCGTATGTGCTGCACGCCGTCATCCCAGCGAAGGCTGGGACCGCTGGCCTGTTACGGCCAACTATCGTCAGGGCACCGTGCCGAGGGTTGGGCTTTGCGAGGCCAGCGGTCCCAGCTTTCGCTGGGATGACGGGGTTTGTGGGATGACGGGCGTTGTTTTCTAATTCCTCCCCGAGCTTGCTCGGGGAGGTGGCGCCGACGAAGTCGGTGACGGAGGGGGAATGCCGGACCTCTTCCCCTCCACCACCCGCTGCGCGGGCGGTCCCCCTCCCCGAGACAAGCTCGGGGAGGAATTCGCATCACGGCACCCTTTTCTCCAGTTCCGCCAGCCATACCGCCGCACTCGCATCGGAGGGCGCGCGCCAGTCGCCGCGGGGGCTGAGGGCTCCGGCGGTGGACACTTTCGGCCCGTTCGGAATCGCCGAGCGCTTGAACTGGCTGAACGCGAAGAACCGGCCTACGAACTTCTCCAGCCACGAACGGATGACCGGCAGGTCATAGGCGTTCTTCTTGCCTTCCGGGAAGCCCGCAGGCCATGCCCCCGTCGCCGTGTCGCGCCACGCATGCCACGCCAGGAACGCCACCTTCGACGGCTTCTGCCCGAAGCGCATGACGTGGTGCAGGAAGAAGTCGTTGAGTTCGTAAGGCCCGATCTTCGCCTCGGTGCTCTGGATCGCGCCGTCTGACCCTGCGGGCACCAGTTCGGGCGAAATCTCCGTCGCGAGGATCGCCAGCAGGATCTCCTCGGTCGAGGCGCTGAACTGGTCGGTCGTGGCGCACCAGCGAATGAGGTACTGGATCAGCGTCTTGGGCACGCCCGCGTTGACCGCGTAGTGGCTCATGTGATCGCCGACGCCGTAAGTGCACCAGCCCAGCGCCAGTTCCGAAAGGTCCCCGGTCCCCAGCACGAAGCCGCCGTGCTGGCTGGCGAGGCGGAACAGGTAGTCGGTGCGCAGGCCCGCCTGCACGTTCTCGAACGTCACATCGTAGACCGGCTCGCCATCTGCGAAGGCGTGGCCGATGTCCTGCAGCATCGTCGTCGCGGCGGGGCGGATGTCGATTTCCTGCGCGGTGATGCCGACCGCGTCCATCAGCTTCCAGGCGTTCGACCTGGTGCCCTCGCTCGTCCCGAAGCCGGGCATCGTGTAGCCCCGGATGAACTCACGCGGCAGGCCCAGCCGGTCGCAGGCGCGCGCGGCGACGATCAGCGCGTGGGTCGAATCGAGCCCGCCCGAAATGCCGATCACCAGCGACTTCGCGTGCGTCGATTCGATGCGGCGCATCAGACCGTCGACCTGGATATTGAACGCCTCGTAGCAATCGGCGTCCAGCTTGTCGGCACGCGAAGGCACGAACGGGAAGCGGCCGACCGGGCGCACGAGGCCGATGTCGCCGCCCGCAGGCGCATGGCGGAACGGGACGGTGCGGAAGGTTTCTTCAGGCTTGCCCGCGACGTCGGCTGCATCGTTGAAGGTGGGCGAGCGCAGGCGGTCCATGACGATGCGGTCGCAATCGACGTCAGCCACGCACAGTTCCGGTTCCAGCGAGAAACGCTCCGATTCCGCCAGCAGGTCGCCCAGTTCGTAGACGATGCCCTGCCCGTCCCACGCGAGGTCGGTGGTGCTCTCACCGTGCCCCGCCGCGCAGTAGATGTAGGCCGCCATGGCCCGGGCCGACTGCGCGCGGCAGAGCATGTGGCGCTCGTCCGACTTGCCGATGACAATGTTGGAGGCGGACAGGTTCGCCAGGATCGTCGCCCCCGCCATCGCACCCAGCGAGGACGGCGGCGTCGGCGCCCAGAAATCCTCGCAGATCTCGACGAAGAAACGGAAGTTCCTCAGCACTTCGGACGCGAAGACGAGATCGACGCCGAACGGCACCTCCTGCCCGTTCACCGTGATGGTCGAATTGCGCACGGCCTTGCCGCTGGCGAACCAGCGCTTCTCGTAGAACTCGCGGTAGTTGGGCAGGTAGGATTTGGGCACCACGCCCAGCAGGCGCCCTTGCGCGATGACCAGCGCGCAGTTGTAGAGCCGCCCCTTCCTCTCCAGCGCGGCGCCGACCAGCAGCACCGGCGAGAGGTCGGCGCTGGCCTTGACGATCTCGGCCACCGCCGCCTCGACCGCCTCGATCATCGCGCCCTGCAGGTGCAGGTCGTCGATGGCGTAGGAGGAGAGGCTGAGTTCGGGGAAGACGAGCAGGTCGACATGCGCCGCATGGGCGCGGCGCGCTTCGGCGAGGATCGCCTCGCGGTTGGCGGCGACGTCGGCGGTCTTCACATGAGGGGTGGAAGTGGCAACGCGGACGAAGCCGTGCTCGTGTATGGAATAGAACGGGTGGCTTTGCGCGGTCATCGGCATTCCTCGAATTCGCGGGGGCTTCGACAAGCTCAGCCTGAGCGGGACGGGGAGTACGAAACAACCTCCGCTCACCCTGAGCTGGTCGAAGGGTCAGGCTCAACTCATCACAGCCCCCGCCGTCACCACGCACCTAAAGACCGCCAGCGGTCCCGGATCAAGCCCGCAGACGACGATCGGCCTTTGAGAAATGTTCGCAAGATCCTCTTGCCCTTGCCGCCCCCGCGTCTAAATGCCGGGTATATGCGCAGCCTCGATGATATCCGCGAAGAGTACGAATTTCTCGACGGCGACGAACGCTATCGCCTCCTGATCGAACTGGGGCGCGAACTGGATGCGATGCCCGATGCGCTCAAGACCGACGCCACCAAGGTGCGCGGCTGCTCGGCAAGCGTCTGGGTCTATCCGATGGCCAGGGACGACGGCTCTCTGCACTTCCTGGCGGACAGCAATGCCGCCATCACCAAGGGCATCGTCGCGCTGGTGATCGCTGCCGTGCAGGACAAGCCCGCCGTCGCCGTCGCGCAGACCGACATCGCCGCGACGCTCGAACCGTTCGACCTGAAGAACCAGCTCTCGTCCAACCGCACGCAGGGCATACCCAATATGATCGCGCTGATCCGGGAGACTGCCGCGCGGTATGTCCCCAATGCATGAAACCGGTTGAGAAGTACCTCTGGATCACGGCGGGGGTGATCCTCGTCGGGATCGGCACGCTGGGCATCTTCCTGCCGCTGCTGCCGACGACGATCTTCTGGATTCTCGCCGCCGGATGCTTCTCGAAGAGCCACCCGGAATGGGCGGAGCGGCTCTACCAGCACCCGAAGTACGGCCACCACTTGCGCGAATGGCGCGACCGGCGCGCGATCAGCCGCAAGGGCAAGATCGCCGCGATCTCGACCATGGGCCTGAGCGTCGCGATCGTATGGTTCACCGCAGGCGAAATGTGGGCGCTGATCCCTCTAGCGGTGCTGGCGACGATCGGGACGTGGATCTGGACGCGGGCGGAGTAGGTTACTCCACCGCCTCGCGCAGCACGGCGATACCCCGTTCGCGCTGTGCCCGCAGTTCTCGCTTGAGCACCGCAGGATCGCGGGCGACTACGAAGCCGAAGCTGACCCCGCCCTCCTTGCCGATCGTCGCATGGTGCAGCTTGTGCGCCTGCACCAGCCGCTTGGCATAGCCGCGCTTGGGCACCCACCGGAAATAGCGCTGGTGGACCAGGCCATCGTGAATCAGCGTATAGATCACGCCGTAGACCAGCACGCCCAGTCCGATCCACGTCCCCGGCCACCACGCCCGCCCCCCCATCACCAGCGGCGAGCCCAGCGCGAACATCGAGATGCTGATTGCCGCCCCGAACACGGCGTAGAGGTCGTTCTTCTCCAGCACCTTGTCGTGCGGCTCGTGGTGGTCGCGGTGCCAGGCCCAGCCAAAGCCATGCATGATATACTTGTGGCTCGACCACGCGACGAACTCCATCGCGGCGGCGGAGGCAAGGACGATCAGGACGGCGGCAAAAGCGGACATAGCGGGCTTATAGGCTCCTGCGACACTCTCTTACAATCGCACACAACCTTGCGACGGGTCATCTATCTGGCGTTCAGTTTGGAAGTCCTAAATCTGAATGCATCGGAAGCGACCTTCCGAAACCAGTTTCCAGCAAGGAGTGCGACCCATGCGCCAGTTCACCAAGTTCATCGCCCCCGCCCTGATCGCCGTCACCGGCCTTGGCGCCATCGCCCCCGGCATCGCCGAGGCCGCGCCGAACCGCCACGTCCAGGCCGCCCGCCACTACGACATTCGCTCCGACATCCAGGGCCTGCGCGCCAATATCGACCGCGCCGCCGCCCGCCGGACGATCTCGCAGCGCGAAGCCTCGGGCCTGCGCCGCGACGTGGTCGATATCCAGCGCCTCTACGGCCAGTACTCGCGCGGCGGCCTCTCCGCGCAGGAGACCCGCATCCTCGGCAACCGCGTCAACAAGGTCTACGCCTCGCTGCGGATGGAGCGCCACGATTACGACCGCCGCCGCGGCTGATCGGCGACCGGGAACCCCAAGTCGCGGAATAATCCGGCAGCCTTTGTCGTAGCTCGCGGTTTCCCTCCCGGCAGAACAATCCCCCCACACAGGAATCCCCCATGAACAAGCTGACCAAGATCATCGCCCCGGCCCTTGTCGCGCTGCTCGGCGGCGCCTCGCTGGCCCCGGCCGTCGCCGAGGCCGCACCCTACCACCACGACCAGCGCGACCATGCGCGCCGCGGCCACCACGCCCCGCCGCGTTACGTGAAGCATCACCGCGCTTCGAAGCACTACTGGCGCAATGACCGCCGCCACCACGACGATCGCCGCTATCGTTCGCGCTACGATCGCCATGACCGATACGATCGTCGCCACCACTGAGCAACCGGGCCGGTGACCCTGAATTCCGGCCCGCACCTTCCCGAACGCGCCCGGCCGCATGGACCGGGCGCGTTTCGCATGACCGTGCGGGAGCCTTCCCGGCAGCAACGATCGGTCGTCAGATATATCCGGATTGAATGAAAGTTTCATCCGAACAGCGACACGAATCGCCCTGCCCCTTGAATTTCGCGAGGGTGGGGCCTAATCGCGCCTGATCATGACAAACGCACCCCGCACCCTTTACCAGAAGATCTGGGACGCCCACGTCGTCGATAGACGCGACGACGGCACCTGCCTCATCTACATCGACCGGCACATCGTCCACGAAGTGACGAGCCCGCAGGCTTTCGAGAGCCTTCGCGCTGCCGGTCGCCCGGTGCGTCGTCCCGATCTTACGCTCGCGGTGCCTGACCATAACCTGCCCACCACCGCGCGCCGCGACGCGAACGGCAACCGCGTGCCGATCGCCGATCCGCAGAGCGCCCAGCAGCTCGACATGCTGGAGAAGAACGCGCCTTCGTTCGGCATCCGCTACATCGGCGACGCCGATCCGGAACAGGGCATCGTCCACGTCGTCGGCCCCGAGCAGGGCTTCTCGCTGCCCGGCGCCACCATCGTCTGCGGTGACAGCCACACCGCCTGCAACGGCGGGCTGGGCGCGCTGGCCTTCGGCATCGGCACGTCCGAGGTCGAGCACGTGCTGGCCACCCAGACGCTGCTGCTCAAGCAGTCGAAGACTTTCGAAGTCCGCGTCGAGGGCACGCTCGGCGCCGGGGTCACCCCGAAGGACGTGATCCTGCACGTCATCGGCGTCATCGGCACTGCCGGCGGCACCGGCTACGTGATCGAGTACACCGGCAACGTCTTCCGCGAGATGTCGGTCGAAGGCCGCCTGACGGTATCGAACATGTCGATCGAGGGCGGCGCCCGCGCAGGGCTCGTCGCACCGGACGAGACGACTTTCGCCTACGTCAAGGGCCGCCCCTACGCGCCCAAGGGCGCGGACTGGGACAAGGCCGTGGCGTGGTGGAAGAGCCTGGCGACCGACGAGGGCGCGACTTACGACAAGTCCGTGTTCATCCGCGCCGAGGACATCCAGCCCACCGTGACCTGGGGCACCAGCCCCGAGGACACCTCCGGCATCGGCGGCTTCGTCCCCGCGCCTGAGGACTTCGCCGACGCCTCCAAGCGCGACGCGGTCAAGCACAGCCTCGACTACATGGGCCTGACGCCCGGCACGAAGCTGACCGACGTGGAAGTGCAGAACGTCTTCATCGGCAGCTGCACCAACAGCCGCATCGAGGACATCCGCGCCGCCGCCGAAGTGCTCAAGGGCCGCCACAAGGCGGACAACGTGAAGTGGGCGATCGTCGTCCCCGGATCGGGCCTGGTCAAGGCGCAGGCCGAGGCCGAAGGTCTGGACAGGATCATCATCGATGCGGGTCTGGAATGGCGCGAGCCGGGCTGCTCGGCCTGCCTTGCCATGAACCCCGACAAGGTGCCTGCCGGGGAGCGCTGCGCCTCCACCAGCAACCGCAACTTCACCGGCCGTCAGGGTCCGGGTGCGCGCACCCACCTGATGAGCCCCGCCATGGCCGCCGCCGCCGCCGTCACCGGCAAGCTGACCGACGTGCGCGATCTGGCGCCCGTGACCGAACCGGCCTGAACTGATAGGATAGTTTCATGTCCAACGATTCCGACAACTCGCTCGCAGGCCGCGCCGCCATCGCTGCCGGTGCCGCCATCGGTTCTGCCGCGATCGCCGCCGCCCTGCTCTTCGTGAAGCGCCGCAACGACCGCAAGAAGGCCGACGCGCAGCCGCCGAAGACCAACACCGCCCCGCACTTCCCGAGCGAGACGGACTGATGCAGGCGATCCACCACGTCGCCGGCAAGGCGATTCCCTTCGGCCGCAAGAACGTCGATACCGATGTCATCATCCCGGCGCACTGGCTCAAGACGATCACCCGCACCGGGCTCGGCAAGGGCGCGTTCGAGGCCGTGAAGCAGGAAGACGGCAACGTCTTCACCGACGAGCGCTGGGCCGGTGCGCCGATCCTCATCGCGGGTGACAACTTCGGCTGCGGCTCCAGCCGCGAGCACGCCGCCTGGGCGCTGCTCGACATGGGCGTGACCTGTGTGATCGCGCCCAGCTTCTCGGACATCTTCTCGGGCAACGCCTTCAAGAACGGCATCCTTACCGTGGCGCTGCCGCAGGCGGCCATCGACCGCCTGCTGGAAGTGGCGCAGGACCAGACCATCGATGTCGATCTCGACACGCAGTCGGTGACCACGCCGTTCCAGGATCGCTTCACGTTCGAGATCGATCCGTTCCGCAAGCACTGCCTGCTGAACGGCCTCGACGAAGTGGGCCTGACGATGGCGCAGGGCGACACCATCGCGACATACGAAGGCAAGGCGCGCGAAACGCTGCCGTTCCTTGCCAGCCCGGTACTGGCGGCCTGACCCTCGAATCCTCCCTGTTGCAAAGCAATGGGGAGGTGGCAGCCCGCAGGGCTGACGGAGGGGTCTTCTCCCCCTCCACCCCCGCCTGCGGCGGCGGTCCCCCTCCCCATCGCTTCGCGACAGGGAGGATTCTTCGCCTCTCGATCCATCGGTCGCTATTGCGAATCAAGGATTGCCCCGCAGCCCCGCGTTCCCTATCGGCATGGACAACGCTTTAACCCGAGGTTGTCCGATGACGAGTTTCCAGGACCGCGAGCGCGCCGAAGAAGCGAAGTTCGCTCACGACGCCGACACGCTGTTCCGCATTCAGGCCCGCCGCAACCGCCTTGTCGGTGAATGGGCGGCCGAACGCATGGACTTGTCGCAGGCCGAAACCGACGCCTATGCCAAAGCCGTGGTCCAGGCCGACTTCGAGGAAGCCGGCGACGAAGACGTCATCCGCAAGCTGCTGGGCGACCTGACCGCCGCCGGAGTCGATACCACCGAGGCGGAAGTGCGCGCTGCACTGGCCGCCAAGCAAGTCGAAGCGCGCCGCGCTTTCCTGGGCTGAGGACTATCCGATGGGCATGACCGCAACCGAAATCGAGACCATGATCCGCGCCGCGCTGCCGGACGCGGAAGTCACGATCACCGACCTCGCCGGGGACAATGACCACTACGCCGCGCACGTCGTCTCGGCCGCCTTCGCCGGACGCCCGCGCGTCGCGCAGCACAAGATGGTTTACGAAGCGCTGGGCGGCCGCATGGGCGGCGTCCTTCATGCCTTGCAACTCACCACCGCCGTCCCCAACTGACGTCGCATACACTTAAGGGTTTTACTGAAATGTCCGACGTCAACGCCCGTATCGGCGACATCGTAAAGAGCAACGACGTGGTCCTCTTCATGAAGGGCACCCCGCTGTTCCCGCAGTGCGGCTTCTCCAGCCGCGCGATCGCCATCCTCGAACACCTCGGCGTCCCTTACGAGACCGTCGACGTGCTGCAGGACATGGAAATCCGCCAGGGCATCAAGAGCTACTCGGACTGGCCGACGATCCCCCAGCTCTACGTCAAGGGCGAGTTCCTGGGCGGCAGCGACATCATGATGGAAATGTACGAAGCCGGTGAGCTGCATCAGCTCATGGCCGACAGCGGAATCGCCGCGCAGGGCTAAGCCCCGCACGACTGACCGAAATGAAGGCTCGGGAAGCGATTCCCGGGCCTTTTTTATCGCCCGTCACCTCGGATTTGATCCGGCATCACCAGCCATGGCCGGTTTCGGTCACGTCGAGGCGGCTCGCAGCCTGCAGTCGGCTAGAACAGCCACTAGTGCCGGATCAGGTCCGGGACGACGAATGCCTTGATGGATGGGAGAACCCCGGGGAGGCGGAGCCGGGAGACTATCCGGCCCCGCCTCTATCGAGACTGCTTCTCTCGGGGTACGATACTTCATAAGCATGGCGCGTGCCAGTTTTGATTTTCCACGGAAATCAGCCATTTCATCGATCCGGCTGTCAGCTTGCGCGGCACGGACTGTAAACCTGCCCGACACTGTATCCGCAAGCGGCACCGGAGTCGCGACGCGATTTTCCGCTTGCAGGCGTCTCCCCCAGGGGCAAGATCGGCGACGATGTCCATCACCATCAGTGCCCCATCCGACCAGGCAATGCCCGCAGACGGCCCCGCCGTCGTCCCCGCCGCCACCGTGGTGGTGTTCCGCCATGCCGCCGACGGCGGGCCGCCCGAACTGCTGATGCTGCAGCGCTCCGACGGCATGCGCTTCGCGGGCGGCGCGGCGGTGTTTCCCGGTGGCCGCGTCGATCCCGCCGACCGCGAACTCGCCCGCCGCCTGCTGCCCGACGAATCGGAGGAAATCGCCTCCGCCCGCATCGCCGCGATCCGCGAGACGCTGGAAGAAGCCGGGCTCATGATCGCGACCCGCGCGCCGGTCACCGCCGCCGAAGCCGCCCAGGCGCGCGCGGTGCTGCTGGAGATCGGCCGCCTCGACACGGTGCTGGACCGGTTCGGCTGGGAACTCGATCCCCAGGCCCTCACCTTCTTCGCCCACTGGTGCCCCTTGTGGGACAGGGCCTTCGACACGCGCTTCTTCGTCGCAGACATTGGAACGGGCGCGGTCGACGTGACCGTCGATGCGACCGAGAACTCGCGCCTGTTCTGGACGAGCGCCGCCGACGCCCTGGCAATGGCGGACCGGGGCGAGATTTCCGTGATCTTCCCGACGCGCCGCAACCTCGACCGGCTGGCGCAATATGCCGATCACGCCGAAGCGCTTGCCGACATCGCCGCGCACCCGGTCATGCGCATTCACCCCGAGACCGAGCAACGCGAGGACGGTGAATGGCTCGTCATCCCCGCCGGGCGCGGCTACCCGGTGCTGGGGCAGCTCAAGGCGACCGCGCGCAGGGGGTGACTGACGGAGACTAACTCAGGCGGGTGCGGCAACCGGGTCCTTGGCCCTTGCCCCCGTCCCTCCATAGAGGCCCAGCGCGATCGCGGCCACGAAGAACACGCTGATCGCCACGATCGCACCATCGTAGCTGCCGGTCACGGAATGGACGCGCGCCGAGCCGACCACGGCGACCGCGATGAACGGCAGGCCGATCAGCGTATTGAGCCCGAAGCCCCGGCTGTAGCTGGCCTGTCCGAACGAATCGGTCAGCCCCTTGCCCAGCGTCGGGATCGCGCCCGCGCCGTGCATGCCGATCAGGCCGATCACCACCGCCGCCATCCAGAACGGCGGGTGCTGCAGCAGGATCGCCCAGAGCACCGCGCAGTCCAGGCCGATCAGCGCCAGCGCCCTCGCCCCGCCGATCCGGTCTGCGATCCAGCCGAACAGCACCGACCCGGCGATCCCGACCAGCGACATGATCGACTGCAGCAGCGCCGCCTCAGGCCGGGTGAAGCCCCACGACAGCCCCATCGGCACCAGCAGCGAGCCCAGCAGCACCGAACTCGTCATGCTTGCCACCGCCGCCAGCGAGATCGCCCAGAAGCGCGGCCGCGCCAGCAGTTGCGCCACGCTGAACGATCCATCGGCGGTACGCTTGGCATCGGGTTCGGGCGCCGCCGTCTCGGCGTGTCCGGGCGGATGGTCGATGGCGAGCAGGCTCAGCGGAAGCAGCAGCACGGCCGCGATCAGCCCGATGGACAAGTAGATCGCGCCAGGCGGGACGACCGAAAGCGCCCGCTCCAGCGTCCAGGGCACCACTGCGATGACCACGGGAAGATGGACGATGCCGAGCGCCAGCCCGCGATTGCGGCTGAACCAGCGCGCTACCAGGGTTGCCGGGCCGATCGATCCGGCCAGACTCATCGCCGGGCCGAAACACAGGCCATAGGCCAGCAGATAGAGCGCATAGCTCTGCGTCCAGGCCAGCGTGAGATAGCCCGCCACGGTCAACAGCGCACCGATGAGGAGGAGCAGGCGCAAGGAGACCTTGGCGATCAGCACGCCGACGAACGGCGCAAGCACCGATGAGCCGACCAGCACCAGCGGAATCCCCGCCGCCGCCTGCTCGGCACTGACGCCGAGACGCTGCTCCACCGACGCCAGCATCAGCCCGAACGAGCCCATGACGGTGCCGATCACGACATTGTGCGAGACACCCGCGATCACGCCCATGCGTACCGCGAGCGGATGGTTGGGAGCTTCGCCCCCCGGTCCGACAGGTGATGCCAAGCGCTCTCTCCCGATGCTTGAGCGTGATGCTGCATGATGCCGGCGGTTCGGTGCCGGTCTGTACGGAAGAGTGTGCGGGGGGCCGGATCGCCTTGGCCAGAAGTTTCCGGAAGTCTGAACGAGAATTCGCGGGGGCGGCGTTTGGCTCAGATGCCAGCCATTCAGGCTCGGGCGTGCGCCCCATGGGTTGCCGCGATGTGCTCAAGCACCGGGCCGTAAAGCGGGCGGTCGAACTCTACGCCGGCCAGATCGCTGCTCACCCAGCGCACCACGCCGGACATGCTCTCCATGCCCGAAGGCCGCACGATCAGGCGCGCGCCGACCCGGAAATAGATCCCCCGCATCCGCAGGCAGCAACCCTCGACCGAGATGTCGGAAATCTCTCCGTCGTCCCTGAGGCCACCTTGCGTGCGGCACTGGACGGCCAGCGCCACGGCGCGTCGCTGAGATCGTCGAGGAAGAACGGTGCGGGTCATGGCATGATGATACGACCGATTGGTTGATCATCGATTAAGCGATGGCGCGCCCGACAGGGTTCGAACCTGTGACCCCAAGCTTAGAAGGCTCGTGCTCTATCCAGCTGAGCTACGGGCGCGCGCCGGATTTCCCATAGCGCGGTTACCCGCCTACGCAAACCGCTGGTCGCGCAAACTTGTGCTTTGCGCTGCAGCAAAGCCACGTTACGCACAGGCAATGACCGCCGCCACCGACGCTCCATCGCCTCTCTCCCGCATCGACGGCCTTACCGGCGCCCGTCGGCACTTCCGCTATTTCGACTACGTGATGGCGGCCTTCGTCGCGATCCTGCTGCTGTCGAACCTGATCGGCGCGTCGAAGCTGGCCAACATCGGCGGCGTGACGTTCGGCGCGGGCATCCTGTTCTTCCCCGTCAGTTACGTCATCGGCGACGTGCTGACCGAAGTATACGGCTACGCCAACGCGCGCCGCTGCGTCTGGGCGGGCTTCTTCGCGATGATCTTCATGGCCTTCATGAGCTTCGTCGTCGTCGCCATGCCGCCCGATTCCGGCTGGACCGGACAGGCCGCCTACGAGGCCGTGTTCGGCTCAACTTGGCGCATCGTGCTCGCCTCGCTCACCGCGTTCTGGGCGGGCGAGTTCGTCAATTCCTTCGTCCTCGCCAAGATGAAGCTGATGACCGGCGGCAAGCACTTGTGGATGCGCACCATCGGCTCGACCGTGGTAGGACAGGCCGCCGACAGCGCGCTGTTCTACCCCATCGCCTTCCTCGGCACCTGGACGCACGAGCAGGTGCTGACGGTCATGGTCACCAACTGGGCCATGAAAGTCCTGTGGGAAGCGGTGCTGACGCCGGTAACCTACGTCGTCGTCGGCTGGCTCAAGGCGCGCGAAGGCGTCGAGGTGCTCGACGACAACCTCGATTTCTCGCCTTTCGCAAAGGCAAAATCGGTCTGAACGTTGTGAGTGCGGCGCGTAGCCGCGCTTTTTCTGTGGCTGCCGCATTTTTGCCAGTCGTCAGGTGTTTCCACCTGACTTGAAAATGCTCTAGGCCGCGCCGACCATGCTCGACCGCATCCTCCTGTCCCGTTTCCGCAACCACCGTGAGACTGCGGTGGAAGGTACGGCGCAGTTCAACCTGCTCGTCGGCGAGAACGGCGCGGGCAAGACCAACGTGCTGGAGGCGATCAGCCTGCTTGCGCCCGGGCGCGGCCTGCGCCGGGCACAACTGGCGGACGTGCCCGCACAGGACGGCGATGGCGGCTTCGCGGTGAACGCCGCGCTCTCGATGCCCGAAGGAGAGCCCGTCCGCCTCGGCACCGGTGTCGCGGCGGAGCGCCCCGGACGGCGGCTGGTGCAGGTGAACGGCGCGAACGCCTCGGCGCTGAGCCTTGCGGAATGGCTCTCGATCGGCTGGTTGACCCCGGCGATGGATCGCCTCTTCGTCGAGAGCGCGGGCGCGCGGCGGCGGTTCCTCGACCGGCTGGTGCTGGCGATCGAACCTGCCCACGCCGGCCATGCGGCGCGGCTGGAGACCGCACTGCGCGAACGCAACCGCCTGCTTTCCGACGAGCGCGCGCCCGATCCGCACTGGCTGGACGCGATCGAAGTCCAGATCGCCGAAGCCGGGGCGCTGGTGGCGACCGCACGCGCACGGCTCGTCACCCGGCTGGAGGAGGCGCTCGCGCGGCTGCCCGAGGCCCCCTTCGCGCGCCCCTCGCTCGCCTACCAGCCCGGCGGTCCGGCGGAGGCCGGCGCCCTTGCCATCGCCCTGCGCGAAGGGCGAGCGCGCGAACGCGCCGCCCAGCGCACCCTCATCGGCCCACACCGCGACGAACTGGCGGTGACGATGGCGGGGAAAGGCCAAGCGGCGGCCGAGTGCTCGACCGGCGAGCAGAAGGCGATGCTCATCGCCATCACTCTCGCGCATTCGCAGCTGCTGGAGGCAGATGGCGAGAACCGCCCGCGCCTGCTGCTGCTGGACGAGGTCGCCGCGCATCTCGACCCGCTGCGGCGCGAGGCGCTGTTCGACCGCCTGCGGATGGGTTCCGCGCAAGTGTGGCTGACGGGAACCGAAATCGCGCCGTTCGAGGCGATCGCGGGCGAAGCGGCGGTGTGGGAAGTCAGCGCAGGAAGGGTGCGGCGGGTTTAATCCCTGGGGCTTCGCCAAGCTTGGCCTGAGCGGGTTTGAAAGGTCAACAATACCTCCGCTCGTTCCAGGCTTTTCAAAGGGCCTCACCCTTTAGGCAGCGCATCCGCCACGTCATCCACCGTCGCCGCGACGATCGCGTCGATTCCGATGGCGGTGGGATGGACGTGATCGCCCTGCATGAGATCCGGCTTGTCGATCACCGGCTGGAGAAAGAACGGCACCAGCACCGCTCCGTACTTCTCCGCCAGTTGCGGATAGATCGGATTGAAACCCGAGGCATAGTCCCGGCCCAGGTTCGGCGCCGCAAGCATGCCGAGCAGCACCACGCGGATTTTCTCCTGCTGCAGGCGCTGGAGTATCTTCTCGAGATTGGCGCGCGTCTCCGCGGGCGGCAGCGATCGCAGCATGTCGTTGCCGCCCAGGCTGATGATCACCAGCTGCGGCTTCACCGGCTGGCTCCGCAGCGTAAAATCGAGCCGCTGCAGCCCCGCCGCCGTAGTGTCGCCCGAAACCCCGGCATTGGCGATGCGCGCGTTCACGCCCCGCGCGCGCAAGGCCTGTTCGAGCCGGTCGGGATAGCTCTCTCCGTCCTCCAGACCGTAGCCTGCCAGAAGGGAATCCCCGAAGGCCAGGATGGGACGCTCCGGCCCCATCACCGGGATCTGCGGCGGCGCATCGACGGCCGACCGGCTCTCCTGGGCCGGAGGCGCCGGAGCCTTGTCGCAGGCGGCAAGCGCCAGGGTCGAGACAGCAAGGAGCGCAAGGGAAACGAAGCGCAAGGCATTCTCCTGAAAGGGCCGACTTGTCGGAAGCACTGGTGCTATCCCATATAAGGATGGTGACAAGCCCTCCCCAAGCCCCCATCGCCCCTTCCGCCACCTCCGATGTCACCATCCTCGCCCGCGACCTGCGCCTGACGCTGGGTTCTGGCGACAGTGCGGTCGATATCCTCAAGGGCGTCGACCTTTCCGTACCCCGGGGCCAGACGCTGGCCCTGCTCGGTCCTTCGGGCTCGGGCAAGTCGTCGCTGATGGCGGTGCTCTGCGGGCTGGAGCGCGCCAGTTCGGGCACGCTTGAGGTCGCCGGGCAGGACTTCGCGGGGATGGACGAAGATGCCCTCGCCCGGTCGCGGCGGGGACGTATCGGCGTGGTGCTCCAGGCATTCCACCTCCTCCCGACGATGACCGCGCTGGAGAACGTGGCGACCCCGCTGGAACTGGCGGGGATGCCCGACGCCCGCGCGCGGGCCGAAGCGGAACTCATCGCGGTCGGGCTCGGCCACCGGCTCTCGCATTATCCGGCGCAGCTTTCCGGCGGCGAGCAGCAGCGCGTCGCCATCGCCCGCGCCCTTGCCCCCCGCCCGGCGCTGGTCTTCGCGGACGAGCCGACCGGGAACCTCGACGCCGCCACCGGAGCCGCAATCATCGACCTGCTTTTCACCCGCCGCGCCCAAACCGGCGCCACCCTTCTCATCATCACGCACGACGAAAGCCTCGCCCACCGCTGCGAGCGGGTGGTGACCATCGGCGACGGGCGCATCGCAAGCGACACGCTTGCATCACATGATCCAAGCGACACGCTTGCATCACATGATCCAAGTGACACGCTTGCATCCCATGATCCAGGCGACCCGCTTGCCGACGGGATCGCCACTCTTGGCTGATGCCCTTCCCTGGCGCACCGCATGGGCTCTGGCCCGCCGCGATCTCTCGGCGCGGTTCAAGGGACTGCGGCTGCTGCTCGTGTGCCTGTTCCTCGGCGTCGGCGCGATCGCCGCGATCGGGACGCTGACCGGCTCCATCGAACGCGAACTCGGGACGCGCGGACGGGAAATCCTCGGCGGCGACATTGAACTGAGAGTCTGGCAGCGCGCCTTCGACAAGGAAGAGGACGCCGCGCTCGCCCGTCTCGGCCGTGTTTCGCATGGGCTGCGGATGCAGGCCATCGCCACGAAGGGAGACGCCACCGCACCCGTCGCGCTCAAGGCGGTGGACGGCAACTGGCCTCTCTACGGGCGCCTCGAACTGACCGACGGCCGCCGCGTGGGCGCCCCGTCGCCCGGCACGGCATGGATCGCGAAAGGCACCGCCGCGCGCCTCGGCGTGACGAAAGGCCAGCGCATCGCGATCGGCGGCGTGCCCGTAACCGTGGGCGGCATCATCGCCACCGACCCGGAGCAGATGAGCGAAGGCTTCGCGCTGGGCGACACCGCCGTCGTCCCGCTCGCCCTGCCCGGCAGTGCCGGCCTCACCGTGCCGTGGGCGATGTACCGCAGCGTCGTGCGGGTGCGCTTCGCCGATCCTGCCCGGGACCCGGAAGCCGCAGTCGATGGACTGAAAGCCCGCTTCGGCGATGGCTTCGACACCCGCACCCGGCTGGCGGCATCGCCCTCGACCGAGCGGTTCGTCACCCGCATGGGCGAATTCCTGGTGCTCGTCGGTCTTGCCGCGCTCGTGATCGCCGGCATCGGCATCGGCGGCGGCGTGTCGTCCTATCTGGAGGCACGGCGCGGTTCGATCGCCACGCTCAAGGTGCTTGGCGCCACCAGTGGGGACATCGCGCGCATCTACCTGCTGCAGGTCGGCGCGGCGGCGGTGGTCGGCAGTCTGGCGGGTCTTGCCGCCGGGGTGTTGGTGACGCCGCTGCTCGCCTCGGCGCTGCAGAGCCTTCTACCCGTCGAGCCCGGCTTCACGGTATCCCCCGCCGCGCTGGCGACGGCGGCGGCCTATGGCCTGCTGGTCGCGCTGATCTTTTCCGCGCCGCCGCTGGTGCGCGCCCGCAGCTGGCCCGCGATGGCGCTGATGCGCGCCCGCGTCGCGCCGCTCGCAGCCGATCGCAAGGCGTTGTTCCTGCCGGTCGGGCTCGGCCTTGCCGCCATCGTCGCGCTGGCGCTGCTCAATGCCGCGCAGCCGCTGGTGACGCTGGGCTTCCTTGCCGCCTCCGCCGCCATGCTCGGCCTGCTGGCGCTCGTCGGGCTCGGCATCCGCAGGCTCGCCGCCCGCCTGCCGAGGCCGCGCGGACCAATGCTGCGCGCGGGTCTGGCGAACCTCCACCGTCCGGGCGCGCAGACCGGATCGCTGGTGACGGCGCTCGGCTTCGGGCTCTCCGCCTTCGTGCTGATCGCGGCGGTGCAGACGAGCCTCGATGCCAACATCCGCCGCACCGTTCCCGAACGCGCGCCGGACTTCTTCGTGCTCGACGTGCCCAAGGACAAGGCGGGTGCCTTCACCGACGCTGTCGAGCGGACGATCCCCGGCTCGACGCTCAAGCTGGTCCCGAACCTGCGCGGCCGCATCCTCGCCTATGGGCCAAGGGACCACATGACCCGCACCGCCAGTCTCGGCAAGGACCTGCCCGATGGCGCCTGGGCGCTGCGCGGAGAGCGCGGACTGACCTATTCGGCAAACGTGCCCGAAGGCAGCACCGTCACCTCCGGCCAGTGGTGGCCCGAGTTCTATCGCGGCGAGCCGCTGGTATCGGTCGATGAGAGGCTGGCCGAGGCGATCGGCCTCAAGGTCGGCGATTACGTGACCGTAGGGGTGCTGGGCGTGGAGAAGACCGCGCGTATCGCCGCGCTGCGACGGATCGACTGGGACAGCCTGGGCTTCAACTATGTGCTGGTGTTCTCTCCCAATGCGCTGGCCGACGCCCCGCACAACCTTGCGGCAACCATCGAAGTGCCCAGGGGCGCGTCGACGGCGGGCCTGCTGCCGCGACTGGTGCGCGCGTTCCCCTCGACCTCGGTGATCGAGACGGGCAGCCTGCTGCGCGATGCCCGCGCCTTGTTGGACCAGATGTCGGCGGCGATCCTGGCGGCCTCCTCGGTCGCGGTGCTGGCGGGGCTGGCCGTGCTGCTCGGTGCCATCGCGGCGGCACGCGCCAGCCGGACTTACGACACCGTCATCCTGCGCGTGCTGGGCGCCAGTCGCGGGCAGTTGCTCGCGGCGCAGATGGCGGAGTACGGGCTGCTTGCCGTGGTGCTGGCCGTCGTCGCGCTGGGCGCGGGAAGCGCAATGGCCTGGGCGGTGATCGTCAAGCTGTTCGAGTTCACCTGGCTGCCCGACTGGCCGCGTGTCCTGGCGGTGCTGGCCGCAGGGCTGGTGCTGGTCCTCGGCTTCGCCCTTGCCGGCACGCTGCCGCTGCTGCGGGCGAAACCGGCAAGGGCACTGAGAGAACTCTAGATCAGGCGAAAACCTCGCGGTTGTCGAACAGCATGGCGGGATCGCGGGTCTTGTAGACGAGCGTGCTGGCGATCAGGTCGTGCAGGCCCTGCTTGCGCGGCATGAACGCCACCATGATGTAACCGATGCACAGGATCATGGTGGACAGGATCTTGGCGAAATAGCGGCCCGTGGCGCGCGCGAAGCTCAGCCGTTCGCCGCGAAGGTCAGTGACGACGACGCCGATCGCTAGCTTGCCGACGGTGGCCTGCAGCTTGGAACTTTCCATCAGCGCGAAATAGAGCCAGTTCAGCACGAAGATCGCACTGATCATGCCCAGCGCCATCGTCCACATGGTCGTGAAATCATCCACGCCGATCCCGGTCAGCGGCAGGGCAAGGCCGAAGCCGAACAGGCCGCTGACGAACGATGACGCGATCTGCAGGATCACCCAGTCGATGATGTAGGCGAGCACGCGCCACCAGAAACCGCCATACGGAACCATGCATTTCCCCCTAGGTCGTGGCCTGCCCGGCCGGACGATGGACCGGAGATTCACACCGGAAGCGAGAAATTACAAAGACTTTCTGCACGCTTGGCCGGCACCCTGAAAGACCGGCACCCTGAAAGAAAGAGGGGCGCGAAAGGTCTGGCCTCTCGCGCCCCTTTTCAGGTCCGCGCCCCGCTTCTCTTGCCGTACCTCCTCCCAGAGACGGCGCGGCGGGTACGCGCTTCACGCGCTCCGGCTTAGAACCGGTAGCGCGCCGCCACGCCGTAAGTGCGCGGCTGGTTCGGATAGCCCGAGATCGAGCCGGGCTGCGCCGGGCTGTCGAAGATCTGCAGGATGGTGCGGTCGTTCAGCAGGTTGCGGCCCCAGACCGTCAGCTCCAGCCCGTTCGCCATCGCGTAAGTCAGCGAGGCGTTCATGTCGTTGATGTCCTGCTTGAACTCCCGCGCGGCGGCGAGCGCGGCGGCCACGCTGGTGACGTTGCCCGCGCTGTCGCGCACGACGAGGCCGGGCAGGCCCTCGACCAGACGGAACTGCGATTCGTAGTGATAGTCGCCGCGCAGGATGATCCGGTCGCCGCGCGTGCCCACCGGCTGCACGAACTCGGCCGAGAACGTCGCCGACAGCGGCGGGACGCCCGCCGGGGTGGTGCCCGAAAGATCGCCGAAGGCCGAAAGCTGGAAGGTGTCGTACTTGGGATCGAGATAGGTCCAGGCCATCGTCAGCGTCAGCTGGTCGATCGGCTTGGCCGAGCCTTCGAACTCGATACCGAAGGCCGACTGCTTGCCCGCGTTCGCCAGGAAGAAGCCCGAGCCGGTGAAGATGTTCGACTGGAAGTTCCTGATCTCCTGCTTGAACACCGCGACGTTGGCCGAGACGATCCCCCAGTTGCCCTTGATGCCCGCCTCGTAGACCGTCGAATTCTCGGCATTGGCAAAGCGGCTGCCGGAGGTCAGGTTGGTCACCGCCAGCCCCTGTGCGCGCAGTTCTACGAGGTCCGCAGGCGTCGGGCGGCTGTCGCGCGACAGGTTGATCGAGGCTGCCTTATAGCCGGTCGCATAAGCCGCATAGAGGTTGACCGTGGGGGTCACGTCCCAGGCCACGCGCGCGGTGTAGCTGAAGTCGCCGTCGCTCACCTTGCCCGGCTCGACCGCGTTGGGCACGTTCATGAACGGCGGGAAATACTGCAGCGCGCGCAGCGGATTGAGCGGGTTCGCGGCCGGATTGTTGGCGTTGCCGTTCGCGAAGCCGACCAGCTGCTGATAGACCGGCGCGGTCTGCGGGTTCGTCGCGAAGGCGAAGATCGCCGCCGGGTTGGTCGGATCCACGCCCACCGAACGCAGCGCCCCGCCGAGAAGCAGCTGCTGGCGGAACGCCGAATAGCGCGGATCATCGAAGTTGATCCCCGAGAACACATCGTTCGACGTCGTATCGGTGGCGAAGCGCTTGCGGTCGTGGGTATAGTTGAGACCACCGGTCACGGTCAGCCCCGGCGCCACCTCGAAATCGAGCTGGCCGAAGATCGACCACGCCTCGTTCTTCAGCTCGTACGCTTCGGTCAGGCCGGTGCCGGAGGCGAAGAACTGGCCCGCGTACTTGGCCGGATTGCCCTCGTAGGCGCCGAAGGCGGTCTCCAGCGCGGGCACGCTGAGCGCCCCGCCCGAAAGGCTCTGGACGAGCAGGTTGGCGTAAGGGCGCGCATCGTCGCCCCAGAAGACCTCGTTGTTCTGGTCGATCTTCTCGTTGAAATAGTAGCCGCCGATGAGGCCGGTGATCTTCTCGCCCACCTCGAAGTTGGCGCGCAGTTCCTGCGTGAAGGTCTTGATCCGAAGGTCCTGCCAGTTGCGGCCGAGCAGGTCGGCGCTGGAGAAGTCCGAATCCTGGTTGGTCAGCGCATTGGTGCGGCGATAGGAAGTGATCGAGGTCAGCTTCGCGCCGCCCAGATCGTAGTCGAGCTGGCCCGAAACGCCCCAGTTCTCGATCTTGTTCGACGATTCGAAGTTGTTGTAGACGATGTTGTCGTACTTCTCGCCCGGCTGGTTGACCGCGCCGCCCAGCGCGAAGATCGCCGCCGTCGGCGTCGCCTGCCGCAAGTTGACCACCGCGCAGCAGTTCTCGTCGATCTTGCCGTAATCGCCGATCAGCCGCAGTTCGAGGCCGTCATGGTTGTCGAACAGCAACTGCCCGCGCCCGAACCAGCGGTCGCGCTCGTTGGTGCGCTCGCCGGTGGCGAGATCCTTGACGATGCCGTCACGCTTGTTGAGCCCCCCCGCGAGGCTGAACGCCACGTTCTCGCTCAGCGGCCCGGTTACCGTGCCCTTGACCACGACGGCGTCGTAGTTGCCGTAGCTCGCCTCGATATTGCCGCCGAACTGGAACTGCGGCTTCCTGGTAACGATCGAGATCACGCCCGCCGAGGCGTTCTTGCCGAACAGCGTGGACTGCGGCCCGCGCAGCACCTCGATCCGCTCGACATCGGGGAAGTCGGCGATCATCGAGGCCGAGCGCGAGCGGTAGACGCCGTCGATGAACAGGCCGACCGAAGGCTCGATGCCCGCGTTGTTGGCGCCGTTGCCGAAGCCGCGAATGTAGAAATTGGTGTTGGCGCTCGACTGCAACTGGTTGACGCGCAGTGACGGCACCAGCGTCTGCAGGTCCTTGAGATCGCGCATCTGCGCCCGTTCCAGCGTCGCCCCGCTGGTCACCGAGACGGCGACGGGCACGTCCTGCAAGGTCTGCTCGCGCTTGGTCGCGGTGACGATGATGGTATCGGTGTACTGCTCGTCGGCTGCCTGAGGCGCCGCATCCTGCGCCAGAGCCGCCGGCGCCCACAGTGCTGCGGATGCCCCCGCCAGCAGCGCGGACTTGCGCGCCATGATCCCCCGTTCGCTGAAAATGCGTTCGTTGAAGATGCGCGTACCCCGCGCGCAGATGCCCGCCAAAACACCCTTCATCGGATCCCCTGTCCCTTCCTGCACGACTGCCCGCGTCGTGGTGCGCGAGGCTGATCGCAATTGGTAAGAGAGCCAGCTTATGCCGTTCCACGACCTCCCACAATCGGGAGCAGTGCATAGCTGCGGACATTTTGCACCATTGTTGTACTATCGACACATGATGTGACGAAGTATGTCGGACGCCATTATCCCGCGCAGTCCGCCTCATCTCACTAAGCTTGCCGAAATGCCCGCCATCGGCTAAGGGCGCGGCAATTTTGCGGTGCAGCACAAAGATGGCTGCTCGCCTCCGGCCCTCGTACAGAGAGAACAACAATGTCCGCCCCGCTTCCCTTGCGCAATATCGCGATCATTGCGCACGTCGACCATGGCAAGACCACCCTCGTCGACCAGCTGTTCCGCCAGTCCGGCACGTTCCGTGACAACCAGCGCATCGAAGAGCGCGCGATGGACAGCAACGACCTCGAAAAGGAGCGCGGCATCACCATTCTGGCGAAGCCGACCTCGATCGAGTGGAACGGCTATCGCATCAACATCGTCGACACGCCCGGACACGCCGACTTCGGCGCCGAAGTGGAGCGCATCCTCTCGATGGTGGACGGCGTGGTTCTCCTCGTCGACAGCTCGGAAGGCGCGATGCCGCAGACCAAGTTCGTCACCGGCAAGGCGCTGGGCCTCGGCCTGAAGCCGATCGTCGTCGTCAACAAGATCGACCGTCCCGACGGCCGCCACGCCGAAGTGCTCGACGAAGTGTTCGACCTCTTCGTCAGCCTCGACGCCAATGACGAGCAGCTCGACTTCCCGACCCTCTACGCTTCGGGCCGCAACGGCTACGCCAGCTACGATGCGGACCGCCGCGAAGGCGACCTGACCCCGCTGTTCGAGAAGATCGTCGAGCACGTCCCCGCGCCGAACCTCGACGTCGACGCGCCGTTCTCGTTCCTCGCCACGCTGCTGGACCGCGACAACTTCATGGGCCGCGTCCTCACCGGCCGCGTCCAGTCGGGCACGCTGAAGGTCAACGACCCGATCCGCGCCATCGACATGGACGGCAAGGTCGTCGAAGTGGGCCGCGCCACCAAGGTGCTGTCGTTCCGTGGCCTCGACCGCGTTCCCGTGGAAGAAGCCCGCGCCGGTGACATCATCGCGCTCGCCGGTCTCGAAAAGGCGACCGTGTCGAACACCATCGCCGATCCTTCGGTAACCGAGGCGATCCAGGCACAGCCGATCGATCCGCCGACCCTGGCGATGCGCTTCGCCGTCAACGACTCGCCGCTCGCGGGCCGTGAAGGCGACAAGGTCACCAGCCGCATGATCCGCGATCGCCTGATGCGCGAAGCGGAAACCAACGTCGCCATCCGCGTCACCGAATCGGCGGACAAGGACAGCTTCGAAGTCGCCGGTCGCGGCGAACTCCAGCTGGGCGTCGTCATCGAAACCATGCGCCGCGAGGGCTTCGAGCTGGGCATCAGCCGTCCGCGCGTGCTGTTCGGCACCGACGAAAAGGGCGGCCGCACCGAGCCTTACGAAACCGTCGTGATCGACGTGGACGACGAGCACTCGGGCACGGTCGTCGAGAAGATGCAGCGCCGCAAGGCCGAGCTGACCGACATGCGTCCCTCGGGCTCGGGCAAGACCCGCATCACCTTCTCGGCCCCCTCGCGCGGCCTGATCGGCTACCACGGCGAGTTCCTCTCGGACACCCGCGGCACCGGCATCATGAACCGCCTGTTCGAGAAGTACGACGCCCACAAGGGTCCGATCGAAGGCCGCCAGAACGGCGTGCTGATTTCGAACTGCACCGGTGAAGCGGTCGGCTACGCGCTCAATTCGCTCGAAGATCGCGGTGTCCTGTTCATCAAGCCCCAGGAAAAGATCTACGAGGGCATGCTGATTGGCGAGAACGCCAAGACCGACGACCTCGAAGTGAACCCGATGAAGTCGAAGCAGCTGACGAACTTCCGTTCGACCGGCAAGGACGACGCCATTCGCCTCACCCCGCCGCGCGTGATGACGCTGGAACAGGCGATCGCCTACATCGACGACGACGAAATGGTCGAAGTCACCCCGCAGTCGATCCGCCTGCGCAAGGTCCACCTGGACCCGAACGAGCGCAAGAAGCAGAGCCGCAAGAAGGAAAGCGCCTGATTTTGCCCTCCCCTGCGGTCGGGCTTTGAAAAGAGCGATCGCGGGGGGATGCAGTAACGGATGAATGAAAGGTCGGGGCGCCCCAGGGCGCTCCGACCTTTCGTGTTTTAGGAAAAGCAGGGGGCATATTGCCATGACGTCTTCGAATGCACCCTCCCCCACTCCCCACGGGCACGGAGAGGACATCTACGCGATGTTCGTGGGCACGGTCCATCTGGCGGTCGGGCTCGTCCTACTGCGCGCGGCGGGGCTGGCCACCGGCGGCGTCGCGGGCGTGGCACTGGTGCTGAGTTATGCGACCGGCTGGCCGGTAGGCCTGCTCTACGCGGTGATCTCGGCGCCGCTGATGGCGATCACCTTGCGCTCGATGAGCTGGACGTTCCTCATCAAGACCGCGGTGGTGACCCTCAGTCTGTTCGCGATGACCGCGCTGGCTCCGTTGGGCATCGAGATTGCTTGGGTCAGCGATCCGGTGGCAGCCGTGGTCGGCGGCAGCGTGATCGGCTTCGGAGCCTTGGCCCTGGCCCGCCATGGCGCGGCAACCGGCGGTTCCGGCGCGCTGGTCCTGTGGCTTTATCGCACGCGCGGATGGAACGCGGGGCGCACGCAGCTCATCATCGACGGCTCGGTCCTGCTGTTCGCGGCATCACGGCTCGACGCGGTGCGGATGGGCTGGTCATTGCTCGGTGTCGCGGCGACGGCGGGCATTCTCTGGGCATGGCATCGTCCCGGTCGCTACACCGGTTACTGATGCCGGCCTTGCCAACGCAAAGAGGCGCGACTGCAAGAGCCGCGCCTCCCCGGTTTTTGCCCTGCAGTGATCAGAATGCTGCGGAAAGCGAAAACACCACGGTCGATCCGGCGATCGACGAACCGTTCTTGGTCGAGGAGAAGTTCGGCGTCAGATAGGCCGACTCCGACTTCGAGATATTCGTGTCGATATAGGCTACGCCAAGCACGACCGGGCCGACAGCGAGGTCCGCGCCCAGCATCCAGTCGACATAGTTGCCGGTCGGTGCGACGCTGGTGCCGTTCGGGCCAAGGCCCGAGTTGCCGTTCGAGTAACCGATGTGTCCCTTGAGGGTCAGCGGCGTGTCGGGGATACCGGCGCTGGCGTCGGTCCACAGGTAGAAGTTGTCCGACTTTGCGCCCGGAGCGTCCGGAATGCCTGCGGCATAGGCATCGGCATCATAGTACCAGCGACCAAGTGCCTGCTGCTTGGGCGCGTAAGCCGCGCCGACGAGGAGGCTCGCGGGGCCGACGGTCCCCGACAGCTTGACATAAGGCTCCGCAAAGTCGGTCTCCGAAGCACCGCCCGGATACATGTACCAGGTCACGCCCACGTCCATCTTCAGGCCCGGGGTCACTTCGGTCGCGAAACCGCCGTAGATGTCGAGTTCGGTGTTCGAGCCGCCGAAGGTGCCCCAGCCGGAGAGGTTCGAGCCCCAGGTGCCGACGTAGAAACCACTGGCGTGAGTTACCGAAACACCGCCCTGAACCGCGAGTTCCTTGTCGGACTGCGAAACGCCACGGAAACGGTAATCGGTGACGAGCGCTACGCTGCCCGCAACGGTGAATTCACTGGGGGCTTCCTCCTGCGCCATCGCGGGAGTCGCGGCGCCAAGAAACGCAGCCGCGAGGCCGGCGGCGCCGGCAAAGAGACGAAACTTCATAGTCGGAACACCCTCATGTTACTGTTGTAGCATGTTCCGTCCTGCGGCCTGCAAGCCGGGCTCCGCTGCGTGGCGAGCCCGTTTCATGCCGGCAGGTTCATGGATATGGCGCGGACCTGTCTTTATTCTTGCCATATCGTAACGAACTGTTTCTCAGTTCTGCAGCGCAACAAGTGTGGTTGCATAGCAACACAAGCACGCTGGTGCGATATTGCCGAGCGTGATTCCGACGTAGTTCGCTCTGCGAGTAGAAAAGTCTGTCGCCCGAAAGAAAGCCGGGCGGAAGCGCTACTGCGCTCCGCCCGGTAAGGTTAGAGGGCCGGGTGTGAGGGTTCCCGGCCCGCCAGGTGTTCGATCAGAGCGTCAGCTGGCCAGCGGCAGCGGACGCAGAATGGCATCGGGGCCGGTGATCCGGTCGCGCTGGCCACCCTGACGGCGGCGGCTGATCCATTCGGACAGCGTCTCTGCCGTGGTGTGGTCCATCGCCTTGACGCGGCCCAGGTCGAGGTGGACCGGACGGTTGGCAGGCTGCTTCTCCAGGACCGCGTTCAGGCGGGTAAGCCCGACGAAAGTGGCTGCGCCGTTCAGCTCGACGCGGGTCGCCTCACCCTCGTCATGCTCGGCAACCTTGAGTCGCAGATGCTTGTAGTGCGGCAGCAATTCGACGACCGAAAGCGCCAGGCCGACCAAAACGCCGGTCAACAGGTCGGTGGTCACCACGAGGACGAAGGTGGCCGCCCAGATCGCGGCGGGCAACGGCCCATGCGCCTTGAACAGGTGCGTGACGTGCTTGAGGCTGACGAGCTTCCAGCCGGTCACGACGAGCACACCGCCGAGCGCAGCCATCGGCACCTCGCGCAGCAGCCAGGGCAGCAGGGCGACGAAGCCGAGTATCCACACGCCGTGGAAGATCGTCGACAGACGAGTCCTGGCCCCTGCCTGCACGTTTGCCGAGGAGCGCACGATAACACCGGTCATCGGCAGCGCGCCGAACACGCCGCACAGGAAATTGCCGATGCCCTGCGCCCTCAGTTCCTTGTCGTAGTTGGTGCGCACGCCGTCATGCATGCGATCGACGGCGGCAGCCGAAAGCAGTGTCTCGGCGCTGGCGATGAAAGCGATAGCAACTGCGGCGATGAGCAGCGCAGGCTGGCTCAAAGGTGCGAACCATGCGGCGCTGGTAGGCAGGCTGAAGGCCGAGGCGATCGAGGCCGGGACCTCGATACGGGCGACGTCGAGGCCCATGCCCCATGCGACCGCCGTGGCGGAGACCACGCCGAGCAGCGCGCCGGGAACCAGACCCATCGACTTGGGACGCAGCTTTTCCCAGGCGAGCATCACGGTGATCGTCAAGACGCCCACCAGCAGTGCCATTTCGGTCGCGGCGGCATTCGAGAAGTCGAGGCCGAAGACGCGAGCGGGCATAGCCGCGAGGTTCTGGAGACCGCTCGACAGCGGCTTGGCGTCGAACAGGATGTGGAACTGGCCGATCACGATCAGCGCGCCGATACCCGCCAGCATCCCGTGGACGACGGCCGGGCTGATCGCGCGGAACAGTCCGCCCAGCTTGAGCGCCCCGGCAATGAGCTGGAGCACGCCCGCAAGCAGCAGGACGGGACCAAGCGCCTCGAGCCCGTTCTCGCGAACGAACTCGAAGACGATGACGGCAAGGCCGGCGGCAGGACCGCTGACCTGCAGCGGGGAGCCCGCCAGCAGACCGACGACAACGCCGCCGATGATGCCGGTGACGAGCCCCTTTTCAGGCGGTACGCCCGAAGCGATGGCGATGCCCATGCACAGCGGCATGGCGACCAAGAACACCACGATCGATGCCGTGAAGTCCCGTCCGAAATGGGAGAAGAGGCCGGAGCGGCCATCTCCCATGCTGGAGGAAGCGGAGGTCATTCCGCCGCTTCTGCGTATTCGGTGGCGAAGCGGGTCCGTGCGGCCAGTGCGACGGGCAGGTCGCGGTCTTCGCGCAGCGGCACGAACTCGCCGGTGTCGCCGTTGAGGCCGAGCACCTGACCGGCGTGGATGTCGACCATCCAGCCGTGCAGCGTCATCTCACCCTTGGCGATCGCGGCAGCGACCGAGGGGTGCGTGCGCAAGTGGCTGATCTGCGCAATGATGTTCTCGAGCGTGATGGCACGGACGCGCTCCTTGCCTTCGAGGTCGGAGTGGCAGTTGCTGACGATGTTCTCGGCAGCGGCGCCATGCTTCAGCCAGGCGGCGACGTTCGGCATCGTTTCGAGGCCGGTGGGATCCGACAGCGCCTTCATGGCACCGCAGTCCGAGTGGCCGCAGACGATGATGTCACGCACGCCAAGCGCCATGACCGCATATTCGACCGTCGAGGTGACACCGCCGTTCTGCGTCGCATAGGGCGGCACGATGTTGCCCGCGTTGCGGCAGACGAACAGGTCGCCAGGCTCGGCCTGCATGATCTGCTCGGGCACGATGCGCGAATCGGCGCACGATATCATCAGTGCCTTGGGCGACTGCCCGTGCGTGGTCAGCTTGCCGAAAAGCTCGCTGGCGGCGGGGAACAGGGTCTTCTCGAAGTTGAAGACGCGACCGATGAGTTCGTTCACTGGAACACCTTTCTTTTTTCCTGGCCGTCAGTGCGCGCACTGCGGCTCACATTGAAAAGCTAGGTGTCATCGTTGTCGCTGATCATGCGCGAACGTTACGAAAGTTTGCTGCGATGCAGCGTGGCCGATGCCAACTTCACTCCGTCCCGAGTGGCAGCCGGATCGTCGCGCGCAGGCCGCCCTCCGGCCGGTTGCGCAAGTCCAGCGTGCCGTTTTCGGTGCGCACGGCCTTGCGCACGATCGGCAGGCCCAGGCCCATTCCCGCAGTATCGCGTGCCCGCGCCGTGTCGAGGCGGACGAAAGGCTGCAGTGCGTCGGTAATGCGATCGTCAGGGATGCCCGGGCCGTCATCATCGACGATGATCTCCACCCCGCCCCCGTCACGGCGCACGCTGACGCGGGCGTTGCCTCCATAATGGAGGGCGTTTTCGATCAGGTTCGACAAGGCGCGGCGAATCGCGACGGGGCGCACCTTCACTTCCAGGCTGGACACGCCGGAATAGGTCGCATTGGCGCCATGGTCGGCAGCGGTATCGACCAGCGTTTCGGCCATGACCGCGATGTCGATCCGCTCGGCCGGGATCGAGCGGCCATCACTATCGACGTAAGCCTGGATCGAATCGAGCAGCATCCGCATCTCGTCGATGTCGTGATTGAGCCCGTCACGCACTTCGGGATCGACGCTCTCGTCATCCAGCCGAAGCCGCATGCGGGCGAGCGGGGTCTTCAGGTCGTGCCCGATCGCCAGCATCGTCTGGGTGCGGTCCACCAGCGACTGGTGGATGCGCTCCTGCATCTCGTTGAGCGCGCGGATGAGTTCGCGCAGTTCGTCCGGCCCGCGTTCCGGCACCGGGCGCGGCGGGCCGGAGCCGAGATGGCGGGTCGCACCGATCAGGGTGCGCAGGGGCTTGAGCGTGGTGCGCATCAGCACCCAGGCGAGCGCGAACAGCAGCAGCGTCGGCAGAACCAGCCCGGCGATCCGGCCGAGCGTCAGCTTCCACGCCGATTTCGCATGGGTATGGAACTTGACGAGGCTGTTGTCGGAAAGCCGGATCGAACCGCCGATGTTGCCCTTGCCGGGCAGTTCCTCGAGATGAAGCTCGAGATCCGCCATCGCCAGTTCTGGCTGAAGGTCGACCACCTGTGCGCGCAGGTTCGTAAGGCCGAGGGAACCGCGACGGCGGGTGCCGGGCGCGAACCAGTGCAGCTGGAAACGGTCAGTACTGAGAACGTGGGCGATCTGATCACGCTCGTCAGTGTCGGCGTGCTCCATCGTCCGGCGCGCGAGCACGAGATTCTCGGCGATACGCTCGGCATCGTCCCGCCGCAGCATGAAGGAATCGACACGTTCGAACAGGAACGAATTGGCCACGAAGTCGATGACCACGACGACCAGCAGGACTGCGAGCAGCCGCTCGGGCAGGCCCATCCGCCTGAACAGGGCGACGAGCCTGCCGGCCATCAGGTCCGGATCACTTCCGCCTTGAACATGTAACCAACACCGCGAACGGTCACGATCGGGGATTCGGCGCCTTCGGCCTGCAGCTTGCGGCGCAGGCGGCTGACCAGCACGTCGATCGAGCGGTCGGAACTGTCGCCGATGCGCGAACGCGACAATTCCATCAGGCGCTCACGCCCCAGCACGCGCTGCGGGTAGCCGAGGAAGGTCGAGAGCAGGTCGAACTCCGCGCCGGTCAGGTCGACGATGGCGCCGCTCGGCGAGCGCAGTTCACGGCGCGCCATCGAGACTTCCCAGCCATCGAAGCGGATCGAATCGGCGGCGCGCATCTCGGGCACCGGCTCGCTTGTGGAATCGAGGCCGCCACCGCGCCGCAGGACGGCGCTGACGCGCGCGGCCAGTTCACGGGTGCTGAACGGCTTGGCGAGATAGTCGTCCGCGCCCAGTTCGAGACCGAGCACGCGGTCCTCTTCGCTGCCGCGCGCGCTGACGAAGATGATCGGCACGTCGCTTTCGCGGCGAAGGCGGCGGAAAAGGTCGAAGCCGCTGGTGCCCGGGAGCATGATGTCGAGCACGACAAGGTTTACCGTCGCCTCGCGCAGCGTCACCCACATCTCCGCGCCGGTGGCGGCGGTGAGCACATTGAAACCGCTCTGACGCAGCGCCCGCGCGGTCAGGGTGCGCAGCGCACCGTCGTCTTCGACCAGTAGGATCGTGGGAGGGGTTGTCATCGTCTCGTGCGGAAGTCTGTAGCGGGGGGCGACCGTCATCGTGTTGGTTGTCTCTGCTGTCTATAGGCAACCGGCGCGGTCACGCAAACCGCGCCGGTCATAAAATGTCCCTGCCGCCCGTTCCGCGCGGGAAATCCGCGCATAAGGTCCGGAAGGAAGGTCGAGGCGGCGGGCGCGTCAGTCCTTGGTCACGGCCGTGTCGGCAACGGCCAGAACCAGGCGTTCTGCCTGCTCGGCCTGGACGATGGCGTGGCGGCAGGCACGACCCTTCGACGGGTCGGGATGGCAGACGGTGGGAGCCGAAGCCTTGCCCTGCCCGCGCGCCACGACGGCGGGGTGGCCCTTCGAGGCAGCGACGCTCTCACCGGCATAGGCAAGCGGCGCCGAAGCGGGGACGGAAAGCGAGACAAGGGCAAGAAGGGCGGCGGAAATCATCGGGTTTCTCCAATCTGGCAATGCAATGACGCCAGATTGGGGGGCTTGCATGTCACATTTCGTGCAGAGCCGTGACGAAACATTTCTGAGGCAGCCGCTCCTGCGGCCTTCAGGCGCCACACATACAATTGCGTACAATCGTGAATGGATTCTGCCAGATCCGCTTCGACCCGGTTCAGGAGCCTTCGCTTATACCAAAGCTCACACGGGGACAACGGCTTCCTTGATCCGCCACCCCGAACAAGGAGTTGAAGCCATGACCATTTTCAAGAAGGCCGCTCTTGCTGTGGGCCTTGCCGCGACTGCCCTTGCCACCACGACGCCGGCGATGGCGCGCGACTGGCACCGGGGCAACGACAACACCGCCGCCGTCGCTGTCGGCGCGGGCATCCTGGGGCTCGCTGTGGGCGCCATCGCCGCCTCGTCCAGCCGCGACAACGACCGCTATTACGACGCCCGCTACGACGATCGCTATTACGGTTCGAGCTGGTCCTATCGCGACGGCTATTACTGGGACCGCGACGGCCGCCGCTTCTCACGCGGAGAATACGAGCGCTACAGCCGCGATCATCGCGACGACCAGCGCCGTGGCTACTACGGCGACCGGGGCGACTGGCGCCGCGGCTACTGATCGACCCGCCTTCTACCAGTGAAGCCGGGTAACGACTTTTCGGTCCTTCCCCGACTTTGCGAGATGCCCGGCCCCTCCTCCTCGGCCGGGCGTCTTTGCGTGCGGGACGGCCACCGTTCACCGCACGCCTGATACGTTTCGCGACAAGTTCAGTCACGGTTCAGTCCGTCCGGCGCATGACCTCACCAACGTGCCCACCGCAACCGCCGTTACCCGGTTGGCCCGGAAAGGGAGACGCAAAGTCATGAATACCAAGTTGAAGTCCTTCGGGAAAAGGCTCGCGCTCGGGGCGGCACTCGCCGCATCCGTGCTGGTGAGCACATCGCCTGCGCAGGCACGCGACCGCTATTATGGCCGGGGTGACGATACCGCCGCCATCGCCATCGGCGCGGGCGTGATCGGCCTTGCCCTGGGCGCGGCGCTCGCCGATCGCGACGACGGGCGGTACTACGACCGCGGTTACTGGGGCTCGCGCCGCTATGTGACCGTGCGCGACCGGCCCGGCTACTATTACTACTACGCCGGCAACCCCAACCGCTATTACCGCGACCGCTATTACGACCGGTACTATTCGCCCTGGTATCGCGAGCGTTGGCGCGACGGCGGCAATCGCTGGGATCGCGGTCGCGACTGGCGCCGGGATCGGTACTACGATCGCCGGGACCGCTATGATCGCCGGGACCGTCGCGATCGCTGGGACCGCCGGGACGGCCGCTGGGATCGTCGCGACGACCGCCGCTGGCGCGACCGCCGCTGACCGGTAAACCCGATGCGTCCCCCGGGCGGCGGACGGCCGTATGCGGTCTCCGTCGCCCGCGACGCATCCCGGCCTGAAATCCATCGGGGAGCGCCCGATCATCCGCCCTCGCCAAGTGCTGTCAGGGCGGCTATGGGGCGCTCCATCATGGACACCGCTGACCTGCGCATCGCCCTGTTCTCGGGCAACTACAACTACGTCCGCGACGGAGCCAACCAGGCGCTCAATCGTCTCGTCGGCTACCTCCTGCGACAGGGCGCGCAAGTGCGCGTCTACGCGCCTACCGTGGCAGAGCCCGCCTTCGAGCCTACCGGCGACCTCGTCAGTGTACGCTCTTTCGCGATTCCCGGACGTCCGGAATACCGCTTTCCGTTCTCGATCTCTGGCAAGGCTCGCCGCGACCTTGCGAAGTTCGCCCCCAACGTCGTGCATGTCTCCTCGCCCGACCCGGTCGGCCATGAGGCGGTGACATGGGCGCGCAACCGGCAGTTGCCGGTGCTGGCTTCGGTCCACACCCGCTTTGAAACGTACTTGCGCTACTACAACATGGCCTGGGGCGAGCCGGTGGTCGAGGCGATCCTGCGCCGCTTCTACCGCCGCTGCGACGCCCTCGTCGCGCCTTCGGAAAGCATGGCGCAGCTCCTGCGCGAACAGCGCATGAACTACGACGTCTCGATCTGGTCGCGCGGCGTAGACCACGAGATTTTCAATCCCGGTCGCCGCGACCTTGAATGGCGTCGCAGCCACGGCATCGCCGACCATGAAGTCGCCATCGGCTTCCTCGGTCGCCTGGTCATGGAAAAGGGGCTCGACGTCTTTTCGGACACGCTCGACGAGCTGCGCCGAAAGGGCATCGCTCACAAGGTGCTGGTCATCGGCCAAGGCCCTGCACGCGAGTGGTTCGAGGAACGCCTTCCCGGCGGCTCCTTCGTCGGTTTCCAGGGAGGAGCCGATCTCGGCCGCGCGGTCGCTTCGATGGACGTGCTGTTCAACCCTTCGGTGACCGAGACCTTCGGCAACGTCACGCTCGAGGCCATGGCCTGCGGACTGCCCGTCGTCGCGGCCGCCGCCACCGGCAGCCAGAGCCTCGTCGACGACCGCGTCTCGGGCCGCCTGATCCCGCCCGGCGCGGTGCATCAGTTCGCAGAGGCGCTGAAGAGCTACATCGAGCAGCCCGAACTGCGACGCGCCCATGGCGAAGCCGGCGTCGCGCGGGCGAGCGAGTTCAGCTGGGACCGCATCAATCAGGCCGTGGCCGATACGTATGTGCGCCTGATCCGCCAGAAGGCGCGCGCTTGACGTCTTAACAACAAGGCGCGGCGGTTGCAGCTCCGCCGCGCCTTGCTTCTCCCCTTCCCTCGGCTCTGCGCGAAGGCCCAGCCGACCCTCGCGCGCGTTCTCCCTGCGTTTTTCTCTTTTTATCCCGTCATGCGATCCGGCGCTGCAGACGCACCAACGCGCGATCTATCTCGGCCCGGGCGTCATCGCCGATCTCGCCACTGACCACCCGGTAGACGATCCGCCCATGGTCCAGCGAATAAGCCACCGTCGCCATGCCGTCGTTGAAACTGGCAAGGTAGAGCGCGGGCTTGCGCTGGATCAGGGCGAGATCGTCCGCTCGGGGAACCAGACTGTCGCGCATGTAATAGGCACCGGTCATCGCATCCGCCTCTACGGACACTTCGGCAGCGTGGCCGGTTCCGGGCGCCGCGCTGATGACCACTATCGCAGACAGGACGGACCCCGCCTGCAACGCTGTCAGGAATCGCTTCATGACAACCATGCTCTTTTGGCATCCTCTCATAGTGCGGCGCCGTCGTCGCGGACCGTCGTTCGATAGACCAAGGCCTATCATGCGCGCGAACCGCGACAAAGCGAACAATCCTCAATAAGCTTAGGATTTCTGCGCTTTTTGCAGTGCGCAACGATAGGTGTACCGCTTGGTATTACACCCGTGATCCCTTTGCGGCGTAATCTGGCGGCACACCGCCGTCAGCATAATCCGCCAGTGCGAACACCCCTTCCCCGATGCATCGCCCCGGCGTAGGATCCTGCTGCAATGCGCCAGACTTTCAACGCGCATTGCGGATCGTCACGCGACAGCCTCTCGGAACCTGCAGAACCTATCCGCGTTGCAGCCTGCGCCACTTCGGCCGCCAGCAGCACCATCACATCAGGGGAACCTCACATGACCACCAATACCGCTTCCGCCCGTTATGTCGGTCTCGGCAAGGACGGCAAGGGCTCCATCACGACGCGCTCGGGCGTCCTGTCCGACCAGCCCTACGGATTCGGCACCCGCTTCGAGGGCCAGCCCGGCACCAACCCCGAGGAACTGATCGCTGCAGCCCACGCCGCCTGCTTCACCATGGCGACCAGCTTCGCGCTGGCCCGCGCCGGCCACGCCGAAGGCACCCTCGACACACAATGCACGGTGACGCTCGACAAGGATGGCGACGGCTTCTCCGTGACCAAGTCGGCGCTGACCCTCACCGCATCGATCCCCGGCATTACCCCCGAGGACTTCGCCAGCATCGCCGACGAAGCCAAGGCCGGCTGCCCGATCTCGAAGCTGCTGAACTGCGAGATCACCCTGGAAAAGTCGCTCGGCGACTGATTACTCCCTGATTAGCCTTTGCCGCCATTGCGCGGGCTGCGGTCCGTCCAACCGCAGCCCTGCCGCGTCTGCTCGCCGATCCGTAGGGTTACGGTGAAGGGATAGCGGGTGTCCGACATGCCATCGCTGCAGGCCGATGGCGTGACGGCCAGCGTCGCCGGGCCGCCTGACAGTTCCCCACTGAACGAAACACCGCCTCGCCCTGCGAAGCGGTGCACCGGCACCGTCTCGCCCTTGGCGTTTTCCGGCGTGGTGTAGGTCATGCTCGAAGCCTTGGCTTCTCCTCCCCAGAACGGCTCGGTGCCGAGAAAGTGCAAGGTTTCGGTGGCGGCGATACCGCCCCACGGCTTGTGGTCGGCCGGATCGCCCGGCATGCCCTCAGAGGCAGGATGACATGCTGCAACTGCGAGAAATGCCAGCGGCGCGCTGCACCGACGTGATAGGGTGATCGTCATGAATTGCACGCTACGCCTCGATCATCCCACAGGCAAATGACCCTCGACCGATTCGGGCAAGCAGCAGCACGATTCGGCTGATTCGCTGGCCGAATGGCAAATATTTTGCGGTCATGCCTGTTTTTTTCCTGACAACAGATCAAGCCATTTGCTTAAAAATCAGGCACATTTTCCAATAGTTGCATAACTTGCAACACTGGGTTCGGGTATTGAAATTGCACTCCCGTTCAACATCCGCTTTTGCTGCAGCGCACAAGATAAATGTCGCCCGAGGCGATCCAGCCTCATCAGAATCTAAGGATTTTGCCATGTTCAAGACTGTTCTCGCCTCTGCCGCCGTTGCTCTTCTCGCCGTTCCCGCCGTCGCCCAGGCCGACGACAGCCGCGAATTCTCGCACGAGGGCGTCAACTACAACTACACCACTGCCCAGAAGGGCAAGGTGACCGTGATCGACGGCGCCACCTCGGCCGGCGTTCCTTTCCGCCTCTACGTCAAGGGCGGCCGCGTGACCGGCACCTACAACAGCCGTTATGTCTCGTTCACCACCGCCGAAGCCGCCAAGCTGCACCTCGGCGAGTAATCGAGCCACCGATCGGGCATACTGATCGCGCGCTCGCGCTTCCCCCGGGCACTCCTCCTCTCCCAACGCCCGGGCAGCCGCTGAGCGCCGAACCAGGCGCCGTCCCCCACAAGCGCGGGACGGCGCCTTTTTCTTTGCGTTCAGCAGACCGACAGCTGCGACGGGATAACGCATCGCCATGCAAGACAGCCGTGGCCCGAACCGATGAGTGGAGCCAAGTTCGCCCTGTTGCTGGTTGTCGGCGGCATGGCCGGTGCGGCCTTCGCGGCGCTGACTACCGGCGCGCTGCCAAACTTCTCGAAGCCTGAATCGTATCGTTCGGCCACTCTGGGCGACAATCCGCCCGCACGGCGCTCCTGGCTGGACGAGGGCCTGTCCGCCCTCAATTCTCCAGCCTGGCCTTTCGGTCGCGGGTCCGATGATGGCGGGCCGCCGACGCCGGCCGATCCTCCTCAGGACTATGCGCCCTATGGTTACGGCCCGCCCGACGACTATGACGACGGCGCCTGGGAACGCCGCCAGTACGGCAATCACGCGCCGTATCGGGACGAAGACCAGCAAGCCATCGGAGACACCTTGCCTGCCCCCCTCGCCACGCCGACTCCGCCCCGTGCGGACGCCGCCGCCGATGCCGCAGCGCGCGCCGCCGATGCGGCCCGGGACGTCATGTCGGCCGAGAACGCACCTTGATGTTGCTGATCTGAATCCGCTGCGAGCGGAGTTCGTGCCTCAGTCGTTGGCCGAGAGGCGGCGCAGATTCCTGCGCACGGCGCGGCGGTAGTGGTTTACCGTGCGACGGCACACGGTCTCCGGATCGTGCCCGAACTGCCCGGTAGCCAGCGCCATGCCGACTTCCCAGCCCGCCCAGACCTTCTCGGTGACCATGCGGACCATCTCGTCGCCCGCCTGAGGATCGCCCCAGCCGATGCGGGCGGTGCGCAGCGCGATCACCGATCCGGCCTCGACCCAGAGCTTGCCGGTATCACGCAGCAGAGCTTCTCCGGCGACATCCTGCTTCATCGACACGTCCTTATGCCCCCGCCCGCACGCAACGATTGCGCGCGGTCCGGAGAGCCGGCTGCCAGGCATCGAACATCCTCGGGAATTGCCCGGAGCGCTCGACCGGCGCGCCGGGTTGCGGGCGGCTCCTTAATCGAACTCACCCGCCGTAGGAAACGATTTCATGCCACGCTTCACACCCCTGTCATGAAAGCGTCACGAAAATCTCTGCCTCGATAACCCATTCGCCGGACACCTCCCGCCACTTCGCGGCGTAAGTGCCCGAGGCCAGCGGGGCATCCGCGTCCACTTCCGCACCGTGCCAGCGTCCATGTTCCATTGCTATCGATTCGACCAGCGAGACGGTGACGCTCTCGGGCGTGCGCACGTAGACCAGTCGCGCGGCATGGCCGAACTCGCGGCGCCAGACCTTCACTTGCGCCATGCGGCCCGCGATCACCGCGCTGTCCGTGCCGGTAACCATCACGCAGTCACGTGCCAGCAGCGGCCCGATCACCGCCGCATCACCGTCCGCGATGGCCCGATTGAAGGCGGCTCGGCGGGCGCGGATGGCCAGTTCGCTCAAGGTCGCACCGGAGCAGAGGCACCTTCACCCACGACCGTAGCCCAGCGCCGCACGCTCCAGCGTTCGACCAGGCCCTCGGTCACGTAGGGATCGGCTGCTGCGAACGCCTGGGCAACCTCAGGCCCCTCGCCCGCAAACAGCAGCATCGCCGTGTCGAGCGGGTCCTCGACCGCGCCGCCCAGCAGCAACTCGCCGCGATTGACGGCATCCCACGCCAGTCCGAGATGTTCGGCGCGGAATTCTCCCCGGCGCTGAAGATAGTCGGGGGCGACGTGATAGATCAGCAGATAATGGTTCATCGTTCGACCATGCCCAGCATCACGCCTCCCGAAAAGCCCTCAGGCACAGCCTTCCACATAGGCCAGCACAGGCATCTCGCCGACATGGATGAAGCTGACCTTGCCGTTCGCCCCGATCTCGAAGCGCAGAGCCGACTCTCCGGGCCGGGCATTGGGCGCCGTTAGATACTTTGCCGGAGCAGCCTCGTACTTGTGCGGTTCCTCACGGAAGCCGGCGAACCACTTCTTCACGTCGGCCTCTGTGGCACCGACGCCGATGCCCTCGGCCAGCTTGACTGTGGAGTTCGCGCCCAGCGTGATCCGGCTCACCTTGCCTCCGGTAACAATGGCGTAGACGCCGGGATAGTCGGGCGAGCCCACCGTCGTGCAGCTGTCACTCTCCTGCGCCCCGCGCACGGCCCAGCTGCCGCCCTTTGGCACCGGCTGACCGATCCGGAGGTCGCCCAGCCCTTCGAGGCCGAGAACTTTCGCATTGCTGGCGGGAGGAGCCGCCGGTGGAGCTTCCGACGACGCGGCCTCACTGGCCAGAGCCTCCTCGGATGCGGAGGCGGTCACGCTCGGCTCCTCCGGCCCGGAGGAGCAGGCAGCGAGCGGCAGCAGGGCGAGAGCGGTGATCGCGACAATCCGTTTCATGCTTGTCGAAACGATGCTTGCGGGCTCTGGTTGCCTGTTCGGATCAGCGAAGGAGGAAGATGCGAGGGGTATCATCCTCGCGCTCCCGGGACTGGCGGCGTCGCGCCCCGCAGCATCCTCAACGCCCGGCTTTCTCGATCAGCTTCATTGCCGCAGCGGGAGCCCGCTCCTTCGCGCCGTTGATGAAGAAGACGAACGCTTCGCGGCCTTGGCCGGCCCAGTCGCTGATCCGCTTTGCCCATGTGTCGAGATCTTCGTCCGGATAGCCCTGCTCCAGTTCGCTTTGCGCGTTCTGGAGGCGGGCGTAGACGAACGGCGCGCAGTCCGTCGCATCCAGCACCGCGTACTTGGGCGAATCGGCCAGCACCACCGCTACCCCGGCCTTGCGGCACAAGTCGAAGAATGCGGGATCGTCGAAGCTCTCGTGCCGTGCCTCGATCGCATGGCGCACCGTCAGGCCTTCATGGCTGGCGGGCAGAAGGGCGAGGAAGGCGGCGATCTCGGCGGCGTCGAACTTCTTGGTGGCAGCAAACTGCCAGTTGATCGGGCCGAGTTTGTCGCCCAGTTCGACGAGGCCCTGCGCCATGAACCGCTCGACGCTCTCGCCCGCCTCGGACAAATCCTTGCGGTTGGTGCAGTACCGGCTGCCCTTGAGCGCGAAACGGAAACCCTCGGGCACCGCATCGCGCCACTTGGCGAAGCTGGCGGCGCTCTGGCCGCGATAGAAGGTGGCGTTGATCTCGGTGCCGGTCAGGTGCTCGCCCACGTAAGCCAGTTCGCGCGATTGGGTGAGGCCCTTGGGGTAGAACAGCCCGCGCCATGGCTCGTAAGTCCAGCCGCCGATTCCGATGTGGACGCTCATGATTTCTTCCGGGCGAGGCGTTTGCGGTTGGCGGTGACCTTGCGGCGGTAGTGGCGCACCGCCTTCCCGGCCGCCTTCGGGGAGGCACCGGAGGTCGCCAGCATCGTTCCCACTTCGGCGGCCGCCCTGACCTTTTCGGAGACCATCAGCGCGTTCTCGCGGTCGCTGCCCCTTCCGGTCATCATGTCGGTGGTGCGCATCCCCATGACCATCAGGCTCTCGGCCCATAGCCAGTAGCTGTCGTGAGCGAGCTTCATCCAGTCTGCCGTCGGATTGCGCATGCAGGGCCTCCTTGGAAAGCGGCAGCCTGCACCGCTGCGAACCACTGGTCAAACCCGCGTCGCCCTGCCAAGGCCTCGGCAGATCAGGAGATTGGCCGATGGCAAGCGACGACGAGGACTACGTGTACGACGAGGAGGGCGGCGAATGGCTGCCCGCCTCCGAACTGGAGGCGAAACGCGCGGCGGCCGAGACGGTCGAAGTGCGCGACGCGGTCGGCAATCCGCTGGCCGACGGCGATTCGGTGACGCTCATCAAGGATCTGGACGTCAAGGGCGCGGGCCAGACGCTAAAGCGCGGCACCGTGATCCCCTCGATCCGCCTGACCGGCGACGCGCAGGAGATCGACTGCCGCTACCCCGGCATCAAGGGACTGGTCCTGCGCGCGGAGTTCGTGCGCAAGCGGTAAGCCGTGCCCATGGGGTTTCGACAGGTCGTGCCTGACCCTTCGACAAGCTCAGGGTGAGCGGGGTTGGTGTAGAACCTCCCCACCCCCACTCAGCGGGGTTGGTACAATCCCCCAAACCCGCTCAGGCTGAGCTTGTCGAAGCCCCATCGGCAAGGCCGGGACTCAGTCGTGCTCGCGCCCGCCCGAACCCATGTAGAGTTCGCTGCCGGTTTCCCGGAACACCTTGCTCATCTCGGCCATGCCGGCCTCGGCCTCTTCGGCGGCGACGAAGGTTTCGACCGGCTGGTTCTGCTTCGCCGCGAAATCGCGCACTTCCTGGCTGATCTTCATCGAGCAGAACTTCGGCCCGCACATCGAGCAGAAATGCGCGGACTTGGCGCCCTCCGCAGGCAGCGTCTGGTCGTGGTACTGTTCCGCCGTGTCGGGATCGAGCGACAGGTTGAACTGGTCGCGCCAGCGGAACTCGAACCGCGCGCGGGACAGCGCATCGTCGCGGACCTTGGCCGCCGGGTGGCCCTTCGCCAGATCGGCGGCATGGGCGGCCAGCTTGTACGTGACAACCCCCACCTTCACGTCGTCGCGGTCGGGCAGGCCGAGGTGCTCCTTGGGCGTCACGTAGCAGAGCATCGCGGTGCCGTACCAGCCGATCATCGCGGCACCGATGCCGCTGGTGATGTGGTCGTAGCCCGGCGCGATATCGGTGACGAGCGGACCGAGGGTATAGAACGGCGCCTCGCCGCAGGCGGCCAGCTGCTTTTCCATGTTCTCCTTGACCTTGTGCATCGGCACATGGCCCGGCCCCTCGATCATGACCTGCACGTCCTGCTCCCAGGCGCGCCTGGTCAGTTCGCCCAGCGTGTAGAGTTCGGCGAACTGCGCCTCGTCGTTGGCATCCGCGATCGAGCCGGGGCGCAGGCCGTCACCCAGCGAATAGGCGACGTCGTAGGCCTTCATGATCTCGGTGATCTCGTCGAAGCGTTCGTAGAGGAACGATTCCTTGTGATGCGCCAGGCACCACTTGGCCATGATGGAGCCGCCGCGACTGACGATGCCGGTCACGCGCTTCGCCGCCAGCGGCACGAAGGGTAGCCGCACCCCGGCGTGGATGGTGAAGTAATCGACGCCCTGCTCGGCCTGTTCGATCAGGGTGTCGCGGAACACCTCCCAGGTCAGGTCCTCGGCAATGCCGCCGACTTTCTCCAGCGCCTGATAGATCGGCACGGTGCCGATCGGCACGGGCGAGTTTCGGATGATCCATTCGCGCGTGTCGTGGATGTTGCGCCCGGTCGAAAGGTCCATGACGGTGTCGGCGCCCCAGCGGATCGACCAGACCATCTTGTCGACCTCGTTCGCCACGTCCGACGCGACGGCAGAGTTGCCGATGTTGGCGTTGATCTTGACCAGGAAATTGCGCCCGATCGCCATCGGCTCGCTCTCAGGGTGATTGATGTTGGAGGGGATGATGGCGCGGCCGCGCGCCACTTCCTCGCGCACGAATTCGGGCGTCACGTAGTCCGGGATCGATGCGCCCCAGTCCTGCCCGTCGCGTGCATATTCCCTGAGCATCGCGCGGCCGAGGTTCTCGCGCTCGGCCACATATTCCATCTCCGGCGTGATGATCCCGCGCCGGGCGTAGTGCATCTGGCTGACGTTCATGCCCGCCTTCGCGCGCAAGGGCCGCCTGACGACATTGGGAAAGGCCGGGACGCCCGCCGAACGGTCAGGCCCCTTGAGGCCGTTGTCCTCGGGCTTCACCTCACGCGCGGCGTAGTCCTCCACATCGCCGCGCGCGACGATCCATTCGCGGCGCCTGGGCGCAAGGCCCGCCGAGATGTCGATCGTGACATCGGGATCGGTGTAGGGGCCGGAAGTGTCATAGACCCGCACCGGAGCCTCGCCGCTGCCGGGTTCGAGGTGGATTTCGCGCATTGCCACGCCCAGCGGGCCGACGTGGATCTTCCTCGATCCACGGATGGGGCCGGTGGTCACGCCGATTTCGAGCTTGGAATTGATGTCTGCCATGGATTGCCTCTCTTCTTTCCATGGGACGAAAAAAGAGACGCATTGCGGGCGTTGAAACATGCTCAAACCCGACGCTCCACTTCCTCCGCCCGTACTAACGGGTTCAGGTTCGACGGGTCTTGTGGAGCATACCCACAACTCTCAGCCACTTGCTGGCTCCCCGGGGACGGCGCCACGATAGACGGGCGTATCGGCTGGGTCTAGAGGCTTGGCGCTATGCCGATGCTCTATCGCCTCGACGCGCCCGCGCCGCATGTCGCGCGCTCCTTCGGGGCCGAATCCGGCAACGATCCGTGGAACGGCGGCCACGTCGCGCCCGGGCAGTTCGCACCGGTCATCACCGCGGGGCGAGAAGCCATCGCCGGACCGAGGCCGCAATATCGCACCCCGCGCCGGATGATCCCGCGCCTCTGGGGCGTGCCGCCGCCGCCTTCGGTCCACGAGCAGCGCGGCATCCTGACGGTGCGCAATCTGGAAAGTCCGTTCTGGATCGGCAACTTGCGCAACAGCGAGTTCCGCTGCCTGATCCCCGCCACCGCTTTCATGGAATGGGGCCGCCCCTCGCCCACGGACGGCAAGCGCCGCCAGTGCTGGTTTGCGTGCTCGGACCAGCCGGTCTTCGCCATGGCGGCAGTTTGGAAGGACAGCGAAATCCCCTCCTTCGCGCTGCTCTCATGCGGGGCGAACGCAGCGCTGAAAGCCGAGGGGCGTGATACGATGCCGGTGATCCTCCCGCCCGACCCGGCCGTGCAGGACCTGTGGCTGCGCGGCGGCTGGGACAGGGCGAAAGCACTGGTCGCACCCTACTCGTCGTCGCTGCTGGACATGCGCGCAGCCGGCTGAGGGGCCGGTATCCGAGACGCGGTCAGTCGCGCACGCCCCGCTTGTCGCCCTCCGTCATACGATCAAGTTTCTCGATCGCAGTTAGGGAGAGCGATATGATCGAAAAAAAAGATGCATCAGGACTGGACCGCCGAAGTGCATTGGTGCTGAGCGCAGCCGCCATCGCAGCGGCCTCGCTTCCGGCATTCCCGGCGACGGCGGCAACGTCCAGGAAACGCCTGCTCGATCCCGCCAATGCCGCCGACGCCTCGTTGATCTATCGGAAACTGCGCTATCGCAATGACGACGGTCTCGTCTTCTCGTGGATCAAAGGCCCTTACATGGCTGCGATCGCGGGCGATCTGATCCCGGTCTATGCCATCAACCTCGGCTCGATCCAGCGCATCACCCACAGTGCGGACGGCAGTTTCGAACTGATCGACCTGGAAATCAGCTTCCGCGTCGACGTGAACACCGGCCTGCGCCTGACCGACCTGCGCAACCCCGTGACGGGAGAAACCGTGAAAGTCGGCGGTCGCGGCCCCATCCCCACCCGCGTGCGTGTCTCTGCGACGAACGAGATCGACATTCCCGACATCCCGGGTGCGCCCCGCTTCGAGCATGTCCATCATCCCGCCCCTCCTTTCGCCCTGCGCGATGGCGAGATCGCGGTCAGGGACCGATCCCACGCCCGCGTGACGGCTCCCGACGGCTCGGTGTCCTACCTGAACGAGGTCAGCACGCTGTCCGCACCCAGCCCCCTCGTGCTCGACCCGGCGGTGAGCAACGTGGAGACACGGGTGCAGTCCAACGACGTGCGCAGCTGGCCGGAATGGCTGAAAATGGGTGACCGCCCCGGCACGCTCAACCTGTTCGGCAACGGCGGCAAGGTGAAGCGCTTCGAAGACCTGCCTGCCGACTGGCACGCGATGCTCAGGACGTATTATCCGCAGATTGCGCAGGATCCGGTCGCTGCGCTGGACAAGGCAGGGTAAGACTTGCCGCGAGGCGGGGCGGTGACCATCTGCGAGGAATGGCCCCTCCCGCTCTCGACACCCTGCTCGGCGAGATTCGCGCCTGCCGCCTGTGCGAGGACGCGCTGGGCTTCGAGCCCCGCCCCTTCGTCGCCGCGAACGCCTCCGCGCGCCTGCTCATCATCGGTCAGGCGCCGGGGAGCAAGGTCCATGCAAGCGGCATCGGCTGGGACGACGACAGCGGCGACCGGCTACGCGGTTGGCTGGGGCTCGACAAGGCGGCCTTCTACGACACTGCCAGAGTCGCGCAGATGCCGTCGGGCTTCTGCTATCCGGGCAAGGCGAGCGGCGGCGACAAGCCGCCCCGCCCGGAGTGCGCCCCGCGCTGGCACGCCCCCCTGCTTGCCGAATTGCCCGAGCGGCGCCTGACCCTGCTGGTGGGGCAATACGCCCAGAAACGCTATCTCCCGCGCGGCTTCGCACCAAACCTCACCGAGACGGTGCGGCAGTGGCGCGATGCGCCGGATGGCCTGTTCCCCCTGCCCCATCCGGCCTGGCGCAGCCGGCTGTGGATGGCGAAGCACCCGTGGTTCGAGGCGGACGTGCTGCCTGACCTGCGCCGCCGTGTGGCGGAAGCGGTCGCAGGCGACCCGCGTCAGAACGTATAGGCGACGCCGGCGCCGAAGACCCACTGGTCCGCGCTACCCCGCAACGAAGTGAAAGGCGTGTCCTTGCCGTCGTTCAACATGCGCGAATAGTTCGCCACGCCGAAGACCGAGAGGCCGCCGTCGCGCACGTCGCCCGACAGGTCGTAGGCCATCAGCAGCGAGGTGTTGACGCTGTCCCAGCCCCCCTTGGCGTTGTAGAGTGGAAGCCCGCTCGCCGTGCTCTGCGCAGGGTTGACCGAATAGTAATAGCGCGCGAAGTCGTCATCGACATGGCGCGCGCTCACCGCGACCACGGTGACCAGCGCGGGGCTGAGCGGTGTCGCGTAGCTGATCGCGGGCGACCACGTCATGCCCTTGTGCGCGCCGTTCACGTCCCACTTCACGTCGGTCGACAGCGTGAGCGAATCGTATGCGTTGAGCAGCCTGTACTTGGTCACGCCCGCCGTCGCGCCGACCTCGATGGCGGGGTCCAGCTTGCCTGCGGCACGCACTACCGGGTCCTTGATGCGACGGTTGCGGTTGAACGAGACCGTCGCCACCGGGCCGAGCGAGAAGCCGATCCCCGAATCCTTGTCGTCGGGAATGAAGTCCAGCGCCACGCCGGCGACGCGCGGGTTGATGTCCACGCCCTTGAAGTGGCCGCGCACCAGAGGCACCGGAGAAACCACGGAATCGTCCGAACCGCGATAGCTGGGAACGTAGACGGCACCGACACCGACGGTCAGGTAATCGCCGTCGAGGACGTTATCGACCGGCTCCTCCTGCGCGAGGGCCGGCACCGAAACGAGCGCGGCCGCGGCCGCAGAAAGCTGGAAAATGATGCGTGAACGCATGGTCGTCCCCTGAAGATGTTGAAGGACAAACGCTTTTATTGTCGGACAGTTGCCATGCGCGGCTTTCAGGCCGACGCCTGCCAGTCACGCACCGCCTCGATCGGGTGCACCAGCATCAGTACGTTGAGGGTCAGATTGTCCCGGATCATGAACAGCGTAAACGCCTCAAACACGAGGGCCAGAGCCACGCTCGCAAGGGTTGGAAGGCGCGCGGCGACGAGGAACCCCAATGCCATCCACCCCACGTCGCTCAGTGAATTGAGAACGCTGTCGCCGCTGTAACCGTAGCTGATCGTGACCGCCCGGTAGCGTTCGATGATCAGCGGAGAATTCTCCAGCAGTTCCCAGCCGCCCTCGAACGCCACCGCCAGCGGCAAGGCCCAGCGCGGGGACAGGACGCGGCCCAGCGCAGTCCAGCGCCAGAGCAGGTGCGCGATGAAATAGAAGATCAGCCCGTGTATGACATGGCTGAAGCTGTACCAGTCGGCGATCTGCTGGCTGTTCTGGTCGGACTGGACCTCGCCCGCCCAGAATCGCACGACGCCGCAAGGGCAGATGCCCGGGCGACCCATGGCAAGCTCGACCACCAGCAGCGCAAGGCCAAGGCCAAGCGCCAGCCACACCGCCGGACGATGCGGCAGCAGAGGCAAGCGTCCTGCGGGGTTCAGGATACGGCAGCGCCTTCAGGCAGCGTCTCGTTCCCGTCACCGAGGCGGCGCTGCATGAGGAACACGTCGATCCACTGACCGTGCTTCCAGCCCGCCGCCGTCAGTGTACCGACCGGCAGGAACCCAGCACGCGCGTGGAGCACGACGGAGGCCGGTTCCGAAGCGGCGATGACGGCGAAAGCCTGCCGAAAACCGCGCTTTTCGCACTCGGTCAGCAGCGCCTGGAGCAGCGCGCTGCCTATCCCCCGGTTCAGGCTGCCCTTCCCCACGTAGATCGTCGTCTCGACGCTATAGCGATAGCCCACGCGCGGACCGTAGCGCTGCGCGAAGCCGAAGCCGAGCACGCGGTCGTCATCGTCGCGCATGACGAGGAAGGGATAGCCGCCCTTTATCAGCTCGCGCATCCGCCGCTCCGATTCCACCACGTCGGGTGGCTCGGTCTCGAACGTCGCGGTGCTTTCCAGCACGTAGTGCGCGTAAATCTCGGCTATTGCGGCCGCATCCCCCGACGCGGCGTCGCAAACGGTCAGTTGCCCTGTCATCGTCACGAACATGCAGTAAAGCGAGGGTTCTGCCAAGTTGCAGCAATCGTTCGCAGTGCCTAAACAACGCCGCGATGCAGCAAAAATCGGCCGATCCGGCGTTCTGTGACCTCGCGATACTCGGCGGCGGCCTTGCCGGAGGGCTGATCGCGCTTGCCTTCGCGGCGCGGCGACCGGACCTGCGCGTGGCAATATTCGAGCGCGGCCAGCGACTTGGCGGCGACCACGTCTGGTCCTTCTTCGCCAGCGACCTGCCCGAAGGCGGCGAGGCCCTGCTGAACCCCATCGTCGTTGCCCTTTGGGACGATTACGAGGTGCGTTTTCCCGGCACTCAGCGGCACCTAAGGACACCCTACCGGAGCGCAACCGGCACCAAACTCGACGAAGCAGTGCGCGCAGCCCTCCCAGCCGACGCCGTACTCACCGGCGTAGAGATCGAGCACGCCGACGCCGCCAGCGTCACCCTTGCCGACGGTCGCCGCTTCACCGCCGGGGCAGTGATCGACGCAAGGGGCAGCCATGGCCTGCCGCACATGGCAGGCGGCTGGCAGAAGTTCGTCGGCCAGTCGCTGCGCCTCGCCGCGCCGCATGGGCTGGCGCGCCCGGTGGTGATGGACGCCACCGTCGAGCAGATCGACGGCTACCGCTTCGTCTACTGCCTGCCCTTCTCCGACACCGAGGTCTTCGTCGAGGATACCTACTATTCCGACACCCTCGACCTCGCCCTTCCGGCCCTGCGCACCCGCATCGCCGACTATGCCCGCGCGCAAGGCTGGCAGGTCGAGAGCGTCGCCTACGAGGAAACCGGGGTCCTGCCCGTGATCGCCGAGGGCGATTTCGAGGCGTTCTGGCGCGCCGGAAGCCCCCTGCCGCGCGCCGGAACCCGCGCCGCCTTGTGCCATCCGCTGACGTCCTACTCGATTCCCGATGCTGCAAGATTCGCGCTTTACCTGACCAGCCTCGACAATCTCTCCGGGTCCGCCCTATTGAGGACCAGTCATGACAGGGCCGCACAGCACTGGCGCCACGGGCGCTTCTATCGAATGTTGAGCAAGATGCTCTTCGGCGCCGCACACGGCCCGGATCGCTGGCGCATGCTGGCGCGCTTCTACACGCTGCCCGAGGGGCTGATCGAACGCTTCTACGCAGGCCGCTCGACCCCGCTCGACATGGCGCGCGTGCTGGCCGGAAAGCCGCCGGTGCCGGTGGGCGCGGCGCTCGCCAGCCTGACCGGACGCGGGCGTCCGCTGGCTGATCTGGGAGCCGTATCGTGAAGAAGGCCTGCGTCATCGGCGCCGGGTTCGGCGGCCTTGCCCTCGCCATCCGGCTCCAGAGCAGCGGCATCGCCACCACCCTCATCGAAGCGCGCGACAAGGTGGGCGGCCGCGCCTACTCCTGGCAGCGCGAGGGCTTCACTTTCGATGCCGGCCCCACCGTCGTCACCGATCCCGAATGCCTGCGCGAGTTGTGGAAGTTCTCCGGCCACGACATCGCCGACGACGTGACGCTGATGCCGGTCATGCCGTTCTACCGCCTCAACTGGACCGACGGCGTCACTTTCGACTACTCGAACGATGAAGGTTCCCTGCGCCGCGAGATCGCCCGCGTCGCCCCCGGCGACCTTGCCGGGTACGAGGAATTCGAACGCTACGCCGCCGGGGTCTGGCAGGAAGGCTACGTCAAGCTGGGGCACGAGGCGTTCCTCGACTTCTCCAGCATGATCAAGGCCGCGCCCGCGATGATGCGCTATCAGGCGTGGCGCTCGGTCTATTCGATGGTCTCGCATTACGTGAAGGACGAGCATCTGCGCCAGGCGCTCTCGTTCCACACCCTGCTGGTCGGCGGCAACCCGATGAGCACCAGCGCGATCTACGCCCTGATCCACAAGCTGGAAAAGGACGGCGGCGTGTGGTGGACCAAGGGCGGCACCAACAAGCTGGCGCAGGGTATGGCGAACCTGTTCGAGCGCCTCGGCGGCACGCTGCGCATCGGCGACAAGGTCCGGCAGGTCCACACCATCGGCGATCAGGTCACCGAAGTGGAATGCGAGAGCGGCTGGCGCGAACGCTTCGACGCGGTCGCCTCCAACGGCGACCTCATGCATACCTACGCCAGCCTCCTCGGCGACACGGTGCGCGGCAAGGAGATGGCCAGGAGCCTCACCAAGAAGAGCTTCTCGCCAAGCCTGTTCGTCGTGCACTTCGGGCTGGAAGGCACCTGGCCCGGCATCCCGCACCACACCATCCTGTTCGGCCCGCGCTACAAGGGCCTGCTCGACGACATCTTCGAGCATGGCGTGCTGCCGCGCGATTTCTCGATCTATCTCCATCACCCGACCGTCACCGATCCCTCGATGGCGCCGCCGGGCAAGAGCACCTTCTACGCGCTCGTCCCCGTCGCCCACATGGGCAAGCTGCCGATCGACTGGGCGGAAGTCGGCCCGGTGCTGGAACAGCGCGTGATCCGCGAAGTCGGCCGCCGCCTGATCCCCGACATCGAGGACCGCATCGTCACCCGCTTCCATTACGCCCCGCCCGATTTCGAGGCGGACCTCGGCGCATGGAAGGGCAACGCTTTCAGCCTCTCGCCGATCCTGACGCAGAGCGCCTTCTTCCGCGGCCACAACCGCGACGACAAGCTGAAGAACCTCTACCTCGTCGGCGCGGGCACGCATCCGGGCGCAGGGATTCCCGGCGTCGTCGGCAGCGCCAAGGCCACCGCCAAGCTGATGCTGGAAGACCTCAAGTGAGCCGGGAAGTCCACGCCCTCAACGCCGCATGGGGCTGGACCGGCGTGCAGTTCGCCGAAATGGTCGCGCACAGCCTGATGGGCCACATGCTCGTCACCGACAGCGCGGGCGCATTCCATTACGTCGATCCCGATCTTGGCGAAGTCACCCCGCTCGGCACCGAGGCCGAAGCCAGGGCGTACATGGCGCGCGACGAGACGAAGGCGATCTGGCGCGCCGACGCCCTTGTCGATGCGGCGGCAAAGCGGCTAGGGCCTCCGGCATTGGGCGAGGTCTACAGCCTCACCCCGCAGGCGCTCGTCGCCGGGGACTATGCCCACGAAAATCTGGTGCGGATCGATTTCGTCCGCCTCGTCCAAATCACGGGTGACCTCGCCCGGCAGACGCGCGATCTTCCGGAGGGCGCGCTGGTTAATATCAAGGTAGTTGACTGACATGAAGCGTCTCGCCGTCTATTGCGGCTCCGCCACTCCCGCCGATCCCCGCTACGTCCAGCTTGCCGCGGACGTCGGCACCGCGCTTGCCACGCAGGGCATCGGCGTCGTCTACGGCGGCGGTCGCCTCGGCCTCATGGGCGCCGTCGCCGGTGCCGCGTTGGCGGCGGGCGGCGAGTGCATCGGCGTCATCCCCGAAGCGCTCACCGGCAAGGACGGCAAGGGCGGCGAAGTCGCCAACTACGATTGCGAACTGACGATCGTGAAGACCATGCACGAGCGCAAGGCCAAGTTCACCGAGCTGTCCGACGGCTTCCTCGTCCTGCCCGGCGGCGTCGGCACCATGGACGAGTTGTGGGAGGCGGTCAGCTGGGCGCAGCTGGGCTATCACAACAAGCCGGTCGGCGTGCTCAACAGCTTCGGCTTCTACGACGGGCTGCTGGCCTTCAACCGCCACATGGCCGAAGTCGGCTTCGTGCGCCCCGCGCACCAGGGCATCCTGCTGGCCGATACCGAACTCGCGCCGCTGCTCGACCGGATGCACGCGCACCAGCCGATCGTGCCGATCGTGAACATGGACCCGAACACGCTGTGACCCTTCGACAAGCTCAGGGTGAGCGGGCGTTGAGCAAGAACCGTTTCGGAACTGCCCCCTCCGCTCATGCTGAGCTTGTCGAAGCATGAACCGCGCCGCCCTCGTCGCCGAGGCGCGCGAGTCCATCCGCCTCGGGTCGAAGAGCTTCGCCGCCGCCAGCCGCCTGTTCGACCGCGAGACGCGCGAGCGGGTCTGGCTGCTCTACGCCTGGTGCCGCGCCTGCGACGACATCGCCGACGAGCAGGATCATGGCGGCATGTCGATCCCCGGCAAGCTCGACCCCGAATCGCGCCTCGCGACGATCCGCACCCTCACCGAACTGGCGATGGCCGGGGAGGCGACCGGCTCGCCCGCGTTCGACGCACTGGGGCAGCTGATGCGCGAAACGCCGATCACCCCCGCCATGGTCGAGGACGTGCTCGCCGGTTTCGCGCTCGACGCCGCCGAATGGCGCCCGCGCTCCGAGACCGACATGCTGCGCTACTGCTACCACGTGGCGGGCGCGGTGGGGGTGATGATGGCCGCCGTCATGGGCGTGTCCGCCGACGACGAGGACACGCTCGACCGCGCCTGCGACCTCGGCATCGCCTTCCAACTCGCCAACATCGTGCGCGACGTGTGGGAGGACGACGCCAACGGCCGCTGCTACCTGCCGGTCGAGTGGCTGGTGGAGGCCGACATCCCCCCCGGCGAGATCACCAAGCCGCACTATCGCCACGCCCTCGTGCCGCAAGTCGCGCGCGCCTGCGCGATGGCGCGCGACTACGAGGCCTCGGCCCGCGTCGGCGCGGCAAGGCTGGCGTTCCGGCAGCGCTGGGCCGTGCTCTCGGCGGCAGGCATCTACGGCGGCATCGCGCGGGAGGTGGAACGCCTCGGCGCCCACGCATGGGACCACCGCGCGCGGGTGAGCATGCCGCAAAAGCTGCGCTTGATCGCGAGCGCTTTCTTCGAGGCCCGGCGCGTGCCCGTGCCCGCTGCCGTGCCGAAGCCGTCGCGCCGCGAACTGGCGGCGCGGCGGTCGAACTGATTCAAGCGCAACCTCACCCCAACTACATCGTCACCCTGAACTTGTTTCAGGGTCCATCAGGCCGAGAGCCCTGTGGCATGATCCGCAAACCGAGGGCGCCGTTGGCAACACAACGCTCCGGCACCAACCGCCCCATGGACCCTGAAACAAGTTCAGGGTGACGGAGTGGATAAGGCAATCCCGCCTCACCACACCCTAAGCAATAGACCGGAAACAAATCCCCAGCGCCCGGCGTTACTCCCGCACACAACTCTCGGGAGCTACGTCCATGCTATTCACCATCGCCGCCATCCTCATCGTGCTCTGGCTGCTTGGCTTCGTCGTGTTCCATGTTTCCAGCGCGCTGATCCACGTGCTGCTGGTTATCGCGATCGTCGTCGGCCTCGTTCAGCTGTTCCGCGGCCGCAGGGTATAGAAAAGCGCGAGCGCCCCGTCAGTGACCCACTGGCGGAGGCGCATTGCGGTAATACTCCGGCGGGTTGAGACGGCGGAACAGCCGCCCGCCTTCCGAATAGAGCACCAGCACCAGCGCGATGAGCCCGCAGATCACCATGGCCGCCATGATCGGCCGCGCGGTGCCGTCGTAGGCCTGCCCGATCAGCGACCCCAGCGTCGCCCCCAGCACCATCCGCACGAAAGCCATGACCGATGCCGCCGCCCCCGCGATCCGCGCGAAAGGCTGCAGCGAGATCGCCTGGAAGTTCGAACCGATGAAGCTGAGCATGCACATCGACAGCGTCATCAGCGGCAGGAAGGTCCACAGCCCCTCGCCCCGCATCGCGAGTACGAGGTGGATACCGCCCAGCAGGATATAGCCCAGCAGCGCCGCATGCGAAACGCGCCGCGCGCCGAACCGCTCGACGATGCGGGCATTGGCGAAGTTGGTGCAGGCCATGACCAGCGCCATGCAGCCGAAGATCACCGGGAACATCGTCCCCGCCCCGAAGTGCTCGCCCACCAGCTGCTGCGCGCTGTTGATATAGCCGAACAGCGCCCCCTGCACGAAGGCCGCGCCGAGGAAGTAGCCGAGCGAGGCCCGCTCCTTCAGCGCCAGCCCCATGTTCCCCGCGATCACGCCCAGCCGCACCGGCTGGCGGAAATCGGGATGCAGCGTCTCGGGCAGGCGAAGCCAGGCCCAGGCGAAGACGCAGGCGGCAAGGCCGCCCATGATCCCGAAGATCCAGCGCCACCCCGCGAACAGCAGCACCGTCTGGCCCAGCATCGGCGCGATCATCGGCACGACCATGAAAGTCATCGCGATCAGCGACTGGCTGCGCGCCATGCGGTCGCCCTCGAACCGGTCGCGCAGGATCGTCATAGGCATGACGATCATCGCCGAGGTCACGAATCCCATCACCCCGCGCGCGATCAGCAGCAGCTCGAAACTGGCCGAAACCGCACAGACCATGGAGAGCAGCACGTAAGTCGTGATCGCCGCCAGCACGACGGGACGACGCCCGAAACGGTCCGCCAGCGCCCCCGGGAACAGCGAGCCAAACCCCGAGCAGATCAGGAACACGCCCACGATCAGCTGCCGCTGGTTGGGGTCGGACAAGTGCAGGTCGGTGCTGATCGCGCCCAGCGCGGGCAGCATGACATCGATCGCCAGCGCCTGCAGGGCCTGGAACGAAGCCATCATGACGACGAATTCGAGCTCACCCATCGGGAACTTGTCGGAGCGTGGTGCGGGGGAGGTCATGCGCTGGCGCATGCCGCACTTGGCATTGGATGGCCAGTGAAATCCGGCTCCGGATGGCGCATTCGGCCCGAACGGCGCTATATGATGTGCACATGTTTTCGCAGGACGATCATCGCCCCGGATCGGGAGAGGACGAGGCCGACGGCCTGCGCAAGATCATCCACGTCGACATGGACGCCTTCTACGCCAGCGTCGAACAGCGCGACGATCCCTCGATACGCGGCCTGCCGGTGGCGGTCGGCGGCTCGTCCGGGCGCGGCGTGGTGGCGGCGGCGAGCTATGAGGCGCGCAAGTTCGGCGTCCGCTCGGCGATGCCTTCCTCCCGCGCGGTGCGACTGTGCCCGGACCTGATCTTCCGCAAGCCGCGCTTCGAGGTCTACCGCGAGGTCAGCCAGCAGATCCGCGCGATCTTCCTCGACTATACCCCCCATGTCGAACCGTTATCGCTCGATGAGGCCTATCTCGACGTCACCGCCGACCTCAAGGGCATCGGCTCGGCCACCCGCATCGCGCAGGAAATCCGCCGCCGGATCAAGGCCGACACGCAACTGACCGCCAGCGCCGGGGTGTCCTACAACAAGTTCCTCGCCAAGCTCGCCAGCGACCAGAACAAGCCCGACGGCCTGTGCGTCATCCGCCCCGGCGAGGGCGCGCAATTCGTGGCCGGGCTCCCGGTGCGGCGCTTCCATGGCGTCGGCCCGCGCGGGGCGGAGAAGATGGCGCGCCTCGGCATCGAGACCGGTGCCGACCTCGCCGCCAAGGACCTAGCATTCCTGCGCGCCAACTTCGGCAGCTTCGCCGAATACCTGTTCCGCGCCGCGCGGGGCGTGGACTTGCGCCAGGTCCGCGCCGACCGCCCGCGCAAGTCGGTCGGCGGCGAGCGCACCTTCTTCGAGAACATCGAGGACCCGGTGGCCCTGCGCGAGACCATGGACCACATCGTCGACGTGGTGTGGGAACGCATCGAACGGTCCGGCGCGCGCGGCCGGACGGTGACGATGAAGCTGCGCTACGCCGATTTCCAGACCCTCACCCGCGCACGGTCGCTCCATCATTTCGTCACCGACAAGGCGGAATTCTCGGCGATCGGCCATGCGCTGCTGGAGGACCACTTGCCCCTGCCCCAGCCGATCCGCCTGATGGGCCTGACGCTCTCAGCGCTGGAGCAGCGAGAGGAGAATGCGCGGCCCGCGAATGACGGGCAGTTGTCACTGTTATGAAGAATCCTCCCTGTTGCGAAGCAATGGGGAGGGGGACCGCTCGCGTAGCGAGTGGTGGAGGGGGAGAAACCCCTCCGTCAGCCCTGCGGGCTGCCCCCTCCCCATCGCTGCGCGACAGGGAGGATAAACGGCCCCAAAAATGGAAGGGCGGCCCCTGAGGACCGCCCTTGACCGGGGACACAGCCTCTAAACCCGCGCAAGCCTCACAAGTTCCCGCCAAAAACTGACGGCCGGAGCCGGCTCTCTGGTTGGCGGAACGAGCCGTACTCCGGCCGGGCGACCCGAGGGCCGCCAAAGGCTCAATCGTTCGGGATCACCCAGCGGATGGTCCCGTCATACGTCCCGGCGACTTTGCCGCCGGTGGCATCGCTCGCGGCATCGAAGCGCGCGCGCCGCGTCACGTTGCGGCAGGTCGCGGCGTCCAGCCCCGCAAAGCCGCTCGACTGCGTGACCGTGCAGCCCGACACCCGGCCATCCGCGTCGATGGCGAGGCGGAAGCGCACCGTCCCGGCGTTGCCCGCGCGAATGTCGGCGGTCGGGTAGTCCGCAGTGGTGACCCAGCCCGCGACGTTGCCGCGCGGCCGGGCGACCTTGGACGTGAAACGCGCTGCCGGTTCGCTCGGCACGGTCGAGGGCAGCACGAAGTCACTGCTGAACTCGGTGGCGCCGCTGACCGGTATCGGATCGACGGTAACGCCGGTGATCGCGGCCTTTGGCGTGATCTCCATGCGCGGTACGGGCGCGGCGATCGGCGTGTCGCGCACCAGCTTCTGGTCCGGCTCTGCGGTCGGAGGCGGCGGCAAGTCGGGGGTGACGGGCTTGGTGGGAAAGAACTCGCTGGCAAGGCGCGGAGGCTCCTTCTTTTCGAAGAAGGTCACCGCGAAACCGTTGATCAGCGCCAGTGCCAGACCGCCTTGGATCAGGACGACGACACCGCCAGTCAGGGCCTTGCGTGTACTTCCGGAATTCCCGTCGACATAAGACATGGGCTTCTCCTCAACAGCGGCCCGCATCCTGCCGTTCACCGCAGGTACGGCACCGGTCATCTGGAAGATACCACAGCCACTATTCTTGGAAATTACTTTTTACTAACCATGCCAAGTATTTAATGGTGCGCCCACATGATCACCATGGTTAGGTCGTGCCGTGCCGCAACATGGCGCAAAATCAACGCGCTCCCGCAAGGGCCTTTTGACGGCGCCGCTGCACCGAACTGCCCAGCCCGATCGCCTCGCGATACTTGGCGACGGTGCGCCGGGCGAGTTCGAAACCCTTGCCCTTGAGCAGTTCCACCAGCGCATCGTCGGACAGGATCGCCTTGGGGTCCTCGGCGTCGATGAGCTGGCGAATCGCGGCCTTCACCGCTTCGGCCGAAGCACCGCCCTCGCCGTCCGCCGAGGCAACGCCGGAGCTGAAGAAATACTTCAGCTCGTAAGTGCCGCGCGGACAGTTGAGGAACTTGTTCGAGGTGACGCGGCTGACGGTCGATTCGTGCATCGAAATCGCCTCCGCCACCGCACGCAGGGTCAGCGGCCTGAGGTGCGAGACGCCATTGCGGAAGAAGCCTTCCTGCTGCTTCACCAGTTCGGCCGCGACCTTGAGTATGGTCTTCTGCCGCTGGTCGAGCGCCTTGATCAGCCAGTTCGCATCCGCCAGCTTGTCCGACAGCCACGCGCGCGAGGCCTTGTCGTCGCACTCGCCCTTCAACTCCACGTAGTAGCCGCGATTGACGATCAGGCGCGGCAGCGTCGCCTGATTGATCGCCACGTCCCAGCCGCCCGGCTTGCCATCGACTTCGGGGCGCGGCGTCACGAGGATGTCGGGAGTCACCGCGCCGCTCGGCTCGCCGCCGAAGCGCAGGCCGGGCTTGGGGTCATAGCCGCGCAGTTCAGCCAGCATGTCGGCGAAATCCTCGTCGTCCACCCCGCAGATGCGCTTGAGCCGGGGCAGTTCGCCCTTGGCGAGCAGATCGAGGTTGTCGATCATCTTGGCCATCAGCGGATCGTAGCGATCCGCCTCGCGCGCCTGCAGGGCGATACACTCCGACAGCGAACGCGCACCGACGCCGGTCGGATCGAGCGACTGGACCAGCGCCAGCCCCTCCTCCATCTCGGCAGGCTCCACGCCGAGATCTCCCGCGAGTTCGGACAGGCTGACCGGCAGATAACCCGCCTCGTCGAGCTGGCCGATGATGTAGCGTGCGACGCCCTCGGTGAAGGCATCCCGCGCCGCCGCGCCGACCTGGGCCTCGAGGTGTTCGGACAAGGTGCCGCCGTGCGCGGCGCGATCGTCGATGCCGGGACCGTCCTCGCCGCCGCCGAGCCGTAAATCGGCGCCCCAGGCGGCTTCGTCGCGCATGGCCCCGTCGCCGGTGTCGCGATCACGGTCAAGGGCGGCGGAATCGATATCGAGCGGGCGGTCGTCGGCCCCGCGCCCCTCGCCGATCAGCCGATCGACGCCGGAGGTTTCCAGTGTGGTGACACGCGCGTCGGGCGCGGCCTCCACCGTCTCGACAGCAGGCGGCGAAGCCACCGAATCGGGCGAACCGGCGTCGAGCAGCGGATTGGCGTCGAGCGCCTCGCCAATGAAGGTTTCAATCTCGAGGTTGGACAGCGCCAGCAGCTTGATCGCCTGCTGAAGCTGCGGCGTCATCACCAGCGACTGGCTCTGCCTGAGATCCAGGCGTGGCCCCAGAGCCATGGATCAGAGGCCCGGGAAGAACCGCGTCACAACGTGAAGCCTTCGCCCAGATAGAGCCGCCGCACGTTCTCGTCCGCCACCAGCGCCTCGGGGCTGCCGGCGAAGAGCACCTGACCGCCATAGATGATGCAGGCGCGGTCGACGATGTCGAGCGTCTCGCGCACGTTGTGGTCGGTGATCAGCACGCCGATGCCGCGCGTCTTGAGATCGCGCACGAGGTCGCGAATGTCCGAGATCGACAGCGGATCGATGCCCGCGAACGGCTCGTCCAGCAGCATGATCGAGGGCTTGGCGGCCAGCGCGCGGGCAATCTCGCAGCGGCGGCGTTCACCGCCCGAGAGCGCCATCGCCGGGCTGGAGCGCAGCCGCGTCAGGCCGAATTCCTCGAGCAGACGGTCGAGTTCCGCCTGGCGCACGTCGCGATCGGGCTCGTTCAGTTCGAGCACCGCGCCGATGTTCTGCTCCACCGTCATGCCGCGAAAGATCGAGGTTTCCTGCGGCAGATAGCCAAGGCCGAGGATCGCGCGGCGGTACATCGGCAGGCGCGTCACGTCGACGCCGTCCATCAGGATGCGCCCGGAGTCCGGCCGGACCAGCCCCATGATCGAGTAGAAGCACGTCGTCTTGCCCGCGCCGTTCGGCCCGAGCAGGCCCAGCACTTCGCCCTTCGCGACCGAAAGCGAAATGTCGGTGAGCACCGCGCGCTTGTCGTAGCTCTTGGCGATCGAGATGACCTCAAGCCCGCCACGCTCCGCCAGAATTGCGGAGTCGGTGGCTGCTGGCCCGTGATCCTGCTGAATTTCTGCCGTCATCGCCGGGCACTTACCGCAGTGAGGCACGCCCCCGCAAGACGGCATTTCCGCTTAGATGATGCACTTGGCAGGTTTCGTGCATGACTCGGGGGAATTCCCATAGGAGAGCCCTTCGCAATTGCGGAAAATGGAACTGAACTTGTCATGAACCGCTTTCAGTGATGTACTCATTACCAAGAGGACGAGGAGAATCGCCCTTATGGACAGGATGACGGACCATGCAGCGCACCAACCGGTGCGAGGTTCCAGTTCCCACCCCGAGGTGTCGCACTCGGGGTCATACGGCGCACCCATGACGGATTCGCCGCACACCCACCCTCATGCGGGTCCGGCGCCGAACGACTGGCGCCGCAAGATGAGCGACCACATCGCTTACGCATTGCTCGCGTATACCGCGCTGCAGATCTTCGTGACGATCGGCGCACTCAAGGCGCACGGCGGCTCGCTGCTGCCGTACTTCGCGCTGGTGATCCTCGTCGTCGCGATCATCCCCGCCTGCCGCCGCTTCGAATCGCGCTGGAACCGCCTGACCGACGAACAGGCACACGACCCCGCGCTCGCGCCTTACTACCGGCGCGACCGGCTGGCGCTGTGGCTGCTGGCGATCGGCCTGCCGTTTGCCCTCACCGCCCTGTTCAAGGGACTGGCGCTGCTCTTCGCCTGAAACCGGTATCCACTCCTTCCTTTCTTTCGTCACCCTGAACTTGTTTCAGGGTCCATCGCGCCGCACGCTCGGTGCTCTGCCGCTACGAACCGAGAGGGCCGATGGCGACATCAGCCCTCCGGTAAAGCTGCCCGATGGATCCTGAAACAAGTTCAGGATGACGGGGCGCGGAACCGAAACGTCATATGAGACGCCCCTGCAAAGACGAGCGCGCGGATAACTCCCGTTTGCCCTTCGCCCCCACGGCGACTAGGGCAAGGCCGCAATATCGGCTTTTTATCGGGAGTTTCACAGGTCATGCTCAGTCCGGATCAGGCAAGGGACCGCGCGCTTGACCTCGTGGAGCGCGCGCGCCGCGCCGGGGCCGAGACCGCCGATGCGGTCTATGGCGCCAGCTCCTCCGAAGGCATCCAGGTCCGCCTCGGCAAGCTGGAGGACGTCGAGCGCTCCGAAAGCGAGCACATCGCGCTGCGTGTCTTCGTGGGCAAGCGCTCGGCCAGCATCGGCTCGTCCGACCTCTCCCCCGCAGCCCTCGACGAACTGGCCGCCCGCGCCATCGACATGGCCCGCGCCGCGCCCGAGGACGCCTATGCCGGCCTAGCCCCCGATGAACTGCTGACGCGCGGCCCCTGGCCCGAGCTCGACCTGATCGACGCGCACGAACCCAGCCCCGAGGCCCTGCGCGAAGCCGCGCTGGAAGCCGAGGACGCCGCGCGCGCCGTCACCGGCACCACCAATTCCGACGGCGGCACCGCCAGCTTCGGCCACGGCGTCTTCGCGCTCACCACCAGCCACGGCTTTTCCGGCGCCTACGGCTCGACCAGCCATTCGCTGAGCGCCTCGGTGGTCGGCGGCGAGGGTTCGGACAAGCAGCGCGACAACGCCTGGCGCAGCACGCACCATCATGCCGACCTGCCCTCCCCCGCCGAGATCGGCCGCCTTGCCGGGGAACGCACCGTCGCCAAGCTCGGCTCGGGCAAGCTCAAGAGCGGCGCCATGCCGGTGATCTTCGATCCGCGCGTGTCCAGTTCGCTGGTCGGCCACCTGCTCGGCGCGATCACCGGCAGCGCCATCGCGCGGCGTTCCAGCTTCCTTCTCGAAAAGCTGGGTGAGCAGATCTTCGCTCCCGGCATCCTCATCGTCGACGAACCGCACACCCCGCGCGGCCTGCGCTCGCGCCCCTTCGACGGCGAGGGTCTGGCCACTTCGGCGCGCGACATTATCGAGGACGGACGGCTGACCGGCTGGCTGCTCGATTCGGCCTCGGCGCGCCAGCTGAACCTCGCGCCGACCGGCCATGCCGCGCGCAACGGCGGCGGCGCGCCGGGCGTGTCGACCGGCAACGTCCACCTCGCGGCGGGGACTTTGTCTCCGGCCGAACTGATGGCCGACGTGAGGGACGGCGTCTACGTGACCGAGCTGATCGGTCAGGGTGTCAACGGGGTGACGGGCGACTACAGCCGCGGCGCGGCGGGCTTCCGCATCGTCGATGGCGAACTGGCCGGGCCGGTGGCGGAGTTCACCGTCGCGGGCAACCTCCTACGCATGTTCGCGCAGCTGACGGCGGCGAACGACCTCGAATGGCACCGCGCGATCAACGTGCCGACCTTGCGCGTGGACGGGATGACCGTGGCGGGGGATTGATTCCCTCGCCGCGCGCATCAACGCCTCAAACAAACCCCGTCATCCCAGCGAAAGCTGGGACCGCTGGCCGTGAAAAGCCCAACTCTCGTTCGGATGCCCTGACGATAGTTGGCCGTAACGGGCCAGCGGTCCCAGCCTTCGCAGGGATGACGGGCTTATAGACGAAATGCCGCGCTGCAGAGCGCTTGATCGCTACTTGCACCAACAATGTCTGAAAAAGCAAACTGGAGCGGGCGAAGGGATTCGAACCCTCGACCCCAACCTTGGCAAGGTTGTGCTCTACCACTGAGCTACGCCCGCTCTGGCGTTTGGCGGACAGTGCGATGAAGACCGCTTCCGTCCGGGTGGAGGGGCCACTAGCAGCGGTTCGCGACCTCTGCAAGAGCCTCCCGTCACAAATTTTACCGAAGCTTGCGAAGGCCCAGCGCAAGGCTCACCACGCCAAGCATCACGAGGATCGCGAAGGTGTCCGCGACGAGGTCCATGACCTCCGCATCGCGATGGAGTGCGGGAATCATCTGCACCAGTTCGATTCCGGCGCCGAGCAGCACCAGCCCGACCGCGATCACGGCCTTGGGCACGCGCGGGTAGCCCAGCACACCCAGCACTGCGAGAGTCGAAAAGGCCATCATGTGCTGGAACTTGTCGCTCGGCTCGCCGGGAAACTGCGGGGGATGCGGCAGCACGGCCATCGTGACGGCGAAGACGAGCGCCAGCCAGAACAGGATTCGAAACAGGTTCAGCATGATGCCACTATCGTGATGCGCCGCAGCAAATTCAAACTGAACTTGCCCGGCCCCGCACCCGCATGATGCGGTCGGTCCCCGAAAGGAGGTATTCTCACGCTATGGGAAGACTGGAGCGGGCGAAGGGATTCGAACCCTCGACCCCAACCTTGGCAAGGTTGTGCTCTACCACTGAGCTACGCCCGCTCTGGCGTTTCGGATGGCCTGCTGGAAAGCGGCCCGTCCGTTGTGGAGGCGGCCCACTAGCAGCGGTTCGGAGGGTCGGCAAGCACAAAAAGCAAAGTTTTTGCGACAGCCTCGGAAACGGGCCGAATTGGCGCATTCTCCCTTCACAAACGCGCGCGAAAGGCCAATCTAGGTATCTGATTTTTCGCAAGCGGAGCACGAATCTTGGCCAGCATGGGTCTCAACCTCGACGAACAGAAGGCCGTGGACCGGTTCCGCAAGGCGGTCGCCGAACCTTCGATGACCCAGCTGGTGATCCTCGACTTCTGGGCGGAATGGTGCGGCCCCTGCAAGGCGCTGACCCCGGTGCTGGAAAAGGTCGCCGCCGAATACGCCGACAAGGGCGTGATCCTTGCCAAGGTCAACGTGGACGAGGAGCAGTTCATCGCCGCGCAGTTCCGCGTGCAGTCGATCCCGACCGTCTACGCGATCTTCCAGGGCCAGCCGGTGGCCGACCTCACCAGCGCGCGCACCGAATCGCAGCTGAAGGGCATGCTCGATCAGTTGCTCGCCAAGCTGCCGGTGCAGCCGGGCGGCGCCGAACCCGCGCCCGACCTCGCCCCGCTTATCGCCATGGGCGAGGAAGCGCTGGCAGAGGGTGACGGCGAACGCGCCGCCAGCATCTTCATGCAGATCCTCGAAATGGCGCCCGATAATGGCGAAGTGCTGGGCGGCCTCGTCCGCGCCTTCGTCGCTGCGGGCCGTATCGAGGAAGGCGAGCAGGTGCTCGATTCGCTGGGCGAGCCGCTCTCCACCGACCCGCACGTCGAGCGCGCCCGCGGCGTGCTGGCGCTCGCCAAGGACAAGCCCGAAGACAGCGAACTCGCCGCCCTGCGCGCCGCCGCCGCCGAGCGTCCAGCCGACATGGAAGCCCAGTTCGCCTTCGCGGGCGCGGCCTTCGCCGCCTGTGAACGCGACGGTGCCGCCGAAACCCTGCTGCGCATGATCGCCGCCGACCGCGAGTGGAACGAGGGCGCGGCCAAGGCCAAGCTGCTGCAGATCTTCGAGGCGATCGGGCTGGAAGATCCCTGGGTTTCGGCGACCCGCCGCAAGCTCTCGACGATCCTGTTCGGCTGACGCGGTTGGCGCGGATCACCATCTTCCCGCTGACCGGCGCGGTGCTCTACCCGGGGCTGCAACTGCCGCTCCACATCTTCGAGCCGCGCTACCGCGCGATGGTGAGCGACGCCCTCGCCCGCGACCGGCGGATCGGCATGATCCAGCCGCAAAAGCAGGTGGAGGGCGCCCCGCTCTTCGCGGTCGGTTGCGTGGGCCGCATCGGCGACGTGGAGGCGCTGGAAGACGGCCGCTTCAACATCATCCTCGACGGCGAACAGCGCTTCCGCATCCTGCGCGAACTCGACGTGACCACGCCTTTCCGTCAGGTCGAGGCGGAACTGCTGGAGGAGCCGGAGGAAGTGCTCGCGCCCATCGAGCGCGCCAGCTTCGAGCGCGAGGCAAAGCGCTTCGCGCAGGCGCAGGGCTACGTGGTCGACTGGGACCAGGTCGGACGGCTCGATGACATGTCGCTGATCAACGGCGTCTCGCAGATCGCGCCGTTCGATCCCGCCGCCAAGCAGGCTCTGCTGGAGGCTGCAGGGCTCTCCGCGCGGTGTGAACTGCTGGTGCAGTTGATGCAGTTCTTCGGCCGGGCCGGTGACGGTGACGAGGACGGTGCGACGTTGCAGTAGCTTCCACCTCGTCATTGCGAGCGAAGCTAAGCAACCCAGGGCAGTACTACGCCGCCCTGGGTTGCTTCGCTTCGCTCGCAATGACGAAAAAACGCATCAAACCGCGTCGAACACATACCCCAGCGAGCGCACCGTGCGCAGCGGATTGCCCGCGCCCACGCCTTTGAGCGCCCGGCGCAGACGACCGATCCACACGTCCACCGTGCGTTCGTCCACCGGCGGCTCCTGCTTGCCGAGCGCCGAGATCAGCTGCGTCCGGCTGAACACGCGGCCGGGGTGCTCGATGAAATAACGCAGCAGGCGCAGTTCGTTGGGCATGAGCGAGATCGGCTTGCCCTGAAAGCGCGCCTGGAACGCGGCGACGTCCACCATCAGTTCGCCCTGCGTGACGACGCGGATGCCCGCGCTGTCCTGCTCGCCAAGGTTGGCGCCGAGCACCCGGTCCAGCAGGGCATTGCGCGTCAGCGGGCCGACCATGTAGTCGTCCGCACCCATGCGCAGCGCGCGCTTGCGGTCTTCCTGGTTGTCCTCCTCCAGCACCATGGTCACGTGGGCATGGGCGGTCAGGCTGTCCGCGCGCAGGCGGCGGCACAATTCGAGGCCGGACATCTCGGGCAGCACCCAGTCTATGAAGACCCACAAGGCCCCCTCGATCAGCGGAAGCTCGGCGAAGTCGGTCCAGCGGTGCAGCACGACATCGAACTGGTCATGCCGAAACGGGGCGAGCCCACCCGAAAGTTCGCTCGCCAGCAAAATGTCGATCCGCCGCATTGCCCCGTTGTCCGCCTTTTCGAGATAGTCTGCCCCAGAGTACGCGCGGCTTTTGCCTCCCGAGTGTGACGACCCGGTGACATATCGGTGACATGGCGGTGAATTCGCGAAGACCGCCCCGAAGATGGAAACAATCGGGAAATATCGCTTATCAACAAGCCGCTTGGCACTTGTCATCGAATTGACCTGCAACCGTCACGCCGACGCAACGGCTCGCTGTCATAGGCCGCGCAATCGCAGGGAATTTGGGGACGAACGACCATGCGCGAGCAGATCGAAGACTTCATCGGACGTGGCAACAATAGCGGGATTCCCGCCTGGCTCGACCTTCCCGACCCCAAGGGCTTCCGCCCCAAACGCAAATACCGCACGATCTGGATCTCGGACATCCACCTCGGCACGCGCGGCTGCAACGCGAACATGCTGGTCGACTTCCTGCGCGCGCACGAATGCGAGACGCTCTATCTCGTCGGCGACATCGTCGACGGCTGGCGGCTGCGCAAGGGCTGGTACTGGCCCGACGCGCACAACGAAGTCGTCCGCCGCATCCTCAAGATGGCGCATCGCGGCACCCGCGTGATCTTCATCGCCGGCAACCACGACGAGATGCTGCGTGACTATGCGGGCCTCAGCTTCGGCGGGGTCGAGCTGGCGCTGGAGCACGTGCACACCACCGTCGACGGCCGCCGCCTGCTGGTGACGCACGGCGACGCCTTCGACGGCGTCGTGCTCTACCACAAGTGGCTCGCGTTCCTGGGCGACCAGGCCTACTCGATGCTGCTGCGCGCCAACATCGTGTTCAACGCGGTGCGCCGCCGCCTGCACATGCCGTACTGGTCGCTCTCGGCCTACATGAAGAAGAAGGTCAAGAACGCCGTCCAGTTCATCGGCAGCTACGAGGAAGCCGTCGCCACCGAAGCCACCTCGCGCGGGTTCGACGGGGTCGTGTGCGGCCACATCCACTGCGCCGAGATCCGCGAATTCGGCGGCATCACCTATTACAACGATGGCGACTGGGTCGAAAGCTGCACCGCGCTGGCGGAGGACTTCACTGGCCACATGGCGCTGATCGACTGGGTCAAGGAAACCGGCGGCCACACGATCGCCGAAACGGCCGCCGAGGAGCACGCCGCAGACAAGGAAGCCGCCCCGGAGGCCGTATCGTGAAGCTGGCCCTGGCAACCGACGCCTGGTTGCCGCAGGTCAACGGCGTCGTCCGCTCCCTCACCTCGACCGTCGAACACCTCACCGCCCGTGGGCACGAGGTCGAGACGATCACCCCCGACCGCTTCCTGACGATGCCGATGCCGGGCTATGCCTCGATCCGGCTGGCGATGGCGCCACGCTTCGGCGTGCGCCGAATGCTCGACAAGGCCGCGCCCGAGATCGTCCACATCGCCACCGAAGGCCCGATCGGCTGGGCGGCGCGCGGCTGGTGCCTCGCGCGCGGCGTGCCCTTCACTTCGGCCTTCCACACCCGCTTCCCGGAATACTGTGCGGTACGCACCGGGCTTTCGGCCGAGTATTTCTGGCCGATCCTGCAGCGCTTCCACGCGCAGAGCCAGGCGGTCATGGTCTCCACCCGCAGCCTTGCCGCCGAACTCGAAGGGCGCGGCATCGGCCCCACCCGCGCGTGGAGCCGGGGCATCGACCATGCGCTGTTCCGTCCCGACGGCCCGCGCCTTGCAGAGATGAGCGCGCTTCCCGGCCCGGTCCTGCTCAACGTCGGCCGCGTCGCGCCGGAGAAGAACCTTGAGGCGTTCCTCGACCTCGACGTGCCCGGCAGCAAGGTCGTCGTGGGTGACGGCCCGGCGCTCGACAATCTGCGCCGCCGCTATCCGCACGTCCTGTTCCTCGGCGCATTGTCGGGCGAGGCTCTGGCCTCCGCCTATCGCAGCGCCGACTGCTTCGTGTTCCCGAGCCTCACCGACACCTTCGGCCTCGTCGTCATCGAGGCGCTGGCCTGCGGCACTCCGGTGGCCGCCTTCCCGGTCACCGGCCCGATCGACATTCTCGGCCCCGACGGACGGGGCGTGGACCACCGCGTCGGCTGGGCGGCAGGCGCGATCGACACTGCACTCGCCCGCGCCGTCGAAGGCGCGCTGACGGTGGAGCGGACCGACGCCGCAGCGCTGGGCTCGCTCTATTCGTGGGAACGCGCGACGGACCAGTTCCTCGCCGCGATCGAAGGCGCGCTGGAAAACGCCGAGCGCGGATTGAGGTCGGCGGCTTAGAGGAAGCCCAGGCTGCGCGAGATCGTGGCGGCCTCGTCCCGCACCAGTCGGGCGAGGTCTTCCAGACGCCCCGCCGCACGCGCGCTGGGCGCGGCGATCACCAGAGCCCCGACCACACCGCCCGCCGCATCGCGCACCACCGCCGCCGTACCGGTGACTCCCTCGGCGGCCTGATCCACGGTCTGCGCATAGCCCTCCGCGCGGGCCTGCTCCACCGCCTGCCCAAGCACGGCGGGATCGATCTCGGTTCCGGGGGCCAGCCGCGCCGGTGTCACGCGCTTCAGGTATGCGTCGACCGCAGTGGGTGAACAGGTGGACAGCAGCGCCCGTCCCGCCGCCGTCGCATAGAACGGCCGCCGGTCACCGATCGACACCGAATAGCGCACCACGTTGCTGCTCTCGACCATATCGACGTAAGTGATCATCCCGTGGTCCTGATCACCGACTGCCAGCAACACCGTCTCCCCGCTGCGCGCCGCCAGCCGCCGCAGCCCCTCGCGCACGAGATCGGAGCTCTGCAGCCGTCGCCGCGCCTCGGTCAGCGCGCTGCCGAGGCCGAAAGCCCCCGGCCCGAGCCGCCACGCGCCTTCCGTCGCCACCACGAAATCCTCGTCCGCCAGCCCGCGCAGCAGCGCCGCGAGGCTGCTCTTGGGGGTGCTCAGGCGGCGGCTGAGGTCGGCCAGCGACACGGGCTCGCTGCTGACGCAGAGCGCTTCGAGCAGGCGGATGACCCGGGTGACCGACTGCGGCGAACCGCCCCGGCGCTCGCCGTCCTTCTCCGCATCCTCGATCACGCACGCCCTCACTGGAAATGCGGGAGAACCTCCCGCGCGAAGAGCCCGGCATAAGCGAGGAAGCGCTCCGCCGGAAGGCCGGGCGGCATCATCATCGTGAATTGCTCGACCGGGGCCTGTTCGCGCAAGGACCGGAAGTGCGCCACCGCCTCGGACGGCGTCAGGATCTGCAGGATGCCGCTGGCCTTGAAGGCGTCGAGGCTCATCGGCTGGATGACAGGACCGTCGAGGCCGATGGCCTTATCCTCGTTCATCCAGGCGCCGTAGCTGTTGTTGACGTGGTGGAAATGGGGCGCCAGTTCCTCCAGCGCGGCCGCCTTGTCCTCGGCGACGACCAGCATCAGGCCCTGTATCCAGATGCGTGCATCGGCCGGGTCCTTGCCGGCGGCCTGCAGCTTCTCGCGGTAGAGCGGCCAGATTTCCGGGTTGCCGAAGTAGCCGTCGCCGTGCCGCGCCACGCGCTCCATCGCCTTGGGCGCGAAGCCGCCGATGTAGAGCGGGATATGGCCCCGGCTGGAGAGCGGCCCGGCCTTTGCGCCGTGAAGAGTGAAGAAGCGGCCCTCGAAGTCCACCGTCTCGCCCGCCCAGAGACGCCGCACGACCTGCAGGAACTCGTCGAAGCGGGCGCCGCGTTTGGTGAAATCGAGCCCGTGCGCCGCATATTCGCGCGCGCGGTAGCCGATCGCGAGGCCCAGTTGCAGCCGTCCGCCGGATAGACTGTCCAGCACCGCACAGTCCTGCGCGAACCGCAGCGGCTCGTAGAGAGGGCCAAGTGCGATACCGGTGCCGAGCCGCATCCGCTGCGTGCGTGCCGCCATCGCCGCCAGCGCCACCAGCGGCGAGGACATGTAGCCATCCTCGGCAAGATGGTGCTCGGGCACGAAGGCGCCGTCGAAGCCCAGTGCTTCGGTTTCGGCGACCACGTCGAGGATTTCGGCGTAGAGTACCTCGGGCGGGCGGTGCCACGGCGCCGGGTTGCGGAAATCGTAGAGGTAGCTGAATTTCAGCCCACCGGTCATGCAGCCTTCTCCCGCCTTTGTGGTGTGGCCGGAGATTAGAGGGAGCCACCCAGGCGGCAAGGCGCGGGGGCGATGAGTGTTATCCTCCCTGTTGCGAAGCAATGGGGAGGTGGCAGCCCGCAGGGCTGACGGAGGGGTTTCTCCCCCTCCACCACTCGCTACGCGAGCGGTCCCCCTCCCCATTGCTTCGCAACAGGGAGGATAAGTGCGCTTTACTTCACGCCGTTGCGGCTGCGCGCTGCGCCGACGAGGCTGTCGAGCGCCCGTGCCCGCATGTCCAGTTCGCGCGCTTCGGATGCCGTCAGGCCATCGCGGGAATAGCGCTCGGCCAGCGCGTTGGTCTGGCGGGCCTCCTTGCGGAATGCCTTCGCCTGCGGCTTGGAAAGCTGCCCGGCATCGCGCCCCTTCTCGATGTTACGCCAGGTTTCGCGCAGGTCCGGGCCATAAGTGCCGGTCACGATGGACGCTGCGTCCACCCGCGCCCCGGCGGGCTCGTCGGCGACGATCTGCGCCATGGCGGTCGCAGGCATCAGGGCAATAAAGGCGAGCGGCAGATAGCGTAGTGTCATCGGCGATCTCCACGCAGGAACCACCGAAGTGTCCGGGCGAGGCCTGAACGCCCGATGAACCGCGCCCTCAGGTCTTGTGCGGTCCCAGCAGGATCACCGCCGCTCCCGCAAGGCAGAGCAGCGCGCCGCCCATGTCCCAGCGGTCGGGCCGCACGCCCTCGACCAGCCACAGCCACAGAAGCGCCGAGGTGATGTAGATGCCGCCATAGGCCGCATAGGCCCGGCCCGCCTGCGAGGTGTCCACCAGTGTCAGCAGCCAGGCGAAGACCACCAGCGAGACACAGCCGGGCACCAGCCACCAGACGGGCTTTCCCATCCGCAGCCAGCCCCAGAACGCGAAGCAGCCGCCGATCTCGGCCAGTGCGGCGAGGAGGTAGACGCCGAGGAGATAGATGGGGGCGGTCTGGATCACGCCCCCGCTCATGCAGAAAGCAGCGTCGCCTTGACGCCGTCGATCACATACTGCGCCGCCAGCGCCGCCAGCAGCACGCCGAGCAGGCGGGTGATCACCGCCTCGACCTTGTCGCCCAATACCTTCATCAGTGGCCCGGCGGCGGCGAGCGCGGCGAAGGCGAGCAGCATCACTGCCAGCATGGCGCCCAGGATCGTCAGCGTCTGCTCGCTGCCGTGCGCGCGGCTGGTCAGCAGCATCATCGTCGCGATCGAGCCCGGCCCCGCCAGCATCGGCATCGCCATCGGGAAAACGGAGACGTCTTCCACCTCCGGAGTCGCCTTGATCTTCTCGGCCCGCTCCTCGCGGCGCTGGGTGCGCTTTTCGAAGACCATGTCGATGGCGATCATGAACAGCATGATGCCGCCCGCGATGCGGAAGGCGTCGAGTTCGATGTGCAGCGCGTTCAGCAGCGTCTTGCCGAACAGCGCGAAGACCACGAGGATGATCGCCGCGATGACGCAGGCGCGGGTCGCCATGGAGATCGCCTGCGCGCGGCTCGCCCCGGCGGAGAGCCCGGCGTAGATGGGCGCGCAGCCCGGCGGGTCGATGACGACGAAGAGCGTGACGAAGGCGCTGAGGAAAAGCTCGTACATCCGCCCTACCCTAACCTTGCGGCGTCACCTTGTCCTGCACGATCGGCTCGAATTGCGTACCATTCCACAGATCCACGCTGACCCATCGCGTGTCGTCCCCGCTCAGCACCGTAACGTGCCAGCGCAAGGTGCCGTCGAGCGAGTTGCCGCCGGTGAAGGTGCGCGCGTCCGCAGGCGGCGTGCCCGGCGGCGGCGCGTCGGGGCGGCGGCCGCATTTGGCGACGCGGGCGGTGAGCATGTCGGGCTCCGGCAAGGCGCTCGGCAGGGTGTCGCCGTGGTCGAGTACCCAGCGGTACTCGCCCTTCTTCTGGCGCTGCCAGATCGTCGTGTACCAGCCGACCGAGCCGTCAGGGCGCTGCCAGGCGCCCTTGGTGACGCCCAGCGTGCCGTCGCAGCTCATCCAGACCTGATGCGGCTCCCACTGCAGGGGAGCAGCAGGATCGGCCTGCTTCTTCAGCCAGTCCTGCGCCTGCACTTCCTGCGGCACGAACATGATGGCGGTATCGTCGGCGAATTCTCGGAACGCCTTCCACTGGCCCTTCTCGCGCGCGAGCCGGGCGAAGGCGATCTCCTCGGCGACGAGGACGCTGGGGTTGGCCGTTCCCGCACCCGGCGGAAGCTGGCGTCTGGGCCGCGCATCGGTCTGGGCGGAGGCCGCGAAAACGGCCGCCAGCGCCAGACCGAACGCGAGCTTTCTCAAAGGGCCGCCTCGTCGAAGGCGAGCCCGGCATTGCGGTGCGCGGCGACCACGGTGTTGCGCAGCAGGACGGCGATGGTCATCGGCCCCACGCCGCCCGGAACCGGCGTGATCGCACCCGCGACTTCGGCCGCAGAGGCGAAATCGACGTCGCCGACGAGCTTCGTCTTGCCTTCCTCGGCACCGGGAACGCGGTTAATGCCCACGTCGATCACGGTCGCGCCGGGCTTGAGCCAGTCGCCCTTGACCATCTCGGGACGGCCGACCGCCGCCACCACGATGTCGGCGCGGCGCACCACCTCGGGCAGATCCTTGGTGCGGCTGTGCGCGACAGTGACGGTGCAGCTTTCCGCGATCAGCAGCTGCGCCATCGGCTTGCCGACGATGTTGGAGCGCCCGATCACCACCGCATCCAGACCTGAGAGAGAGCCCAGCCGGTCCTTCAGCAGCATCACGCAGCCCAGCGGCGTGCAGGGTACGAAGCCCGGCAGGCCGGTCGCCAGACGGCCGACGTTGACGACATGGAAGCCGTCTACGTCCTTGTCCGGGTTGATCGTGGCGATCACCTTCTGCTCGTTCATGTGCGCGGGTAGCGGCAGCTGGACGAGGATGCCGTCCACCGCCGGGTCATTGTTGAGCTGCTCGACCACGGCCAGCAGATCCGCTTCGGACGTGTCTGCGGGCAGCTTGTGCTCGAAGCTGTTCATGCCCGCCGCAAGCGTCTGCTTGCCCTTGTTGCGCACGTAGACCTGGCTGGCGGGATCCTCGCCCACCAGCACCACGGCGAGGCCCGCCTTGCGGCCGGTCTTCGCCTCGAAGCCCACCGCAGCGGTGCCGACGCGGGCGCGCAGGCCTTCGGCAAAGGCCTTTCCGTCGATGATCTGGCTCATCAGTAGCCCGCCATGGCGAGGTTGCCGAAGATGATCTGCAGGATCTTGAGGCCGATGATCAGCACCATCGGCGAAAAGTCGATCGCGCCGGTGTTGGGCATGAACTTGCGGATCGGCCGCAGCATCGGTTCGAGGATCGCGTTGAGCGCGGTATAGACTGCCGACACGAACTGGTTGTGCATGTTGACCACGTTGAACGCGATCAGCAGGCCAAGCACGAACTGCACGATCACCACGAAGACGATGATGTCGATCAGGTAGCTGACGATCTGGAAAATGGTGAGGAACAGCAAGGCCGGCTCCTAGAATGACGTTCGGGACCGCGAGTGTTCGCACCTGCGGCATGGTTCTGCGCGCGCTGATAGCCGAGCGGGTGGGCGGTGGGCAAGGGCGCGTCTGCAGGAGTTGGATCGGGATCGACCAAGTCGTCGTCCCGGACCTGATCCGGGATGTCGATAACTACTGCGTCAGCGTCGAAGTCCGCTCGATCCGCCAGTTCAGCTGCTGTTCGCTGGCGCCCGGCACGTCGTTCACGCGGCGCAGGACGATGGTGCCGCGCTTGGAGGGGCGCCCGTCGCCGAAATCAACCACGATCGGCGCCTCATAGTAGAGCGAGCCCGCCGCCCGCTCCATATCGCCCTTGCCGACCGCGAGGCGCGGTTTGGCGCCGCCGAACTCGCCCTGCAGCTTCTGCGCGGTCATCTGCGCATCAAGGCTCCAGGCGCTGGCGCCCGCGCCCCAGTCGCCGATACGAACCGCGCTGACGTAGTAGCGCAGCAGCCGCTCCGGATCACGGCGCTCGGTCAGCGCGCCGGTGTCGAGCGTGCTGGCGGCGGGCGCCGAAGTCGCGCCGTCCACCGGCCCCACGTCGACGACCGCATCGGTGGAGCCCACATCCGCGCTCGCGCTGTCAAGCACGGCCGGGTCCTCACCGGCCTTGCCGCAGGCGGAAAGCGCCAGCAACGAGGCGGAAAGCAGGGCGGTCAGGACAGCTTTGGTACGCATCTGGTCGGCATTACCTTTCTTTCCGTGGTTCCCCCCCACGCCAAATTGTCCCAGCTTCGGAAAGTCTACCCCGCCCGAATGAGCGTACCGGCGCCTTCCTGCGTGAATATTTCCAGCAACATGGCATGCGAAACCCGTCCGTCAAGGACGACCGCCGCCTCGCAGCCCGCCTCGACGGCGTGGATGCAGGTCTCCAGCTTGGGAATCATGCCGCCCGAGATCGTGCCGTCTTCCTTCAGACCCGCGATGGCCGAGGGCGTCAGGTCGGTCATCAGCTTGCCCTGCTTGTCGAGCACGCCGGGCACATCGGTCAGCAGGAACAGGCGTGAGGCACCCAGCGCCGCGGCGATGGCGCCCGCCATCGTATCGGCGTTGACGTTGTAGGTGCCGCCGTCCGGCCCGGCCGCGATCGGGGCGATCACCGGGATCATCCCTGCGCCCGAGATCGTCTCGATCACGCGGGTGTCGATGTGCTCGGGCTCCCCCACGAAGCCGAGGTCGACGACCTGCTCGATCAGGCTGTCGGGGTCCTTGCGGGTGCGCGAGACCTTGCGCGCGGTGACCATGCCGCCGTCCTTGCCGGAGACGCCCATCGCCTTGCCGCCCGCCTTGGCGATCCAGCCGACGATTTCCTTGTTGATCGCGCCGCACAGGACCATCTCGGCCACTTCGGCGGTCGCCTTGTCGGTGACGCGCAGCCCGTCGATGAACTGGCTTTCGACGCCGACCTTCTTGAGCATCGCGCCGATCTGCGGCCCGCCGCCGTGGACGACGACGACGTTGATGCCCACGGCCTTGAGCAGCACGACATCCTCGGCGAAGTCCACCGCCTTCTCGGGATCGCCCATCGCGTGGCCGCCGTATTTGACCACGAACGTGCGCCCCGCATATCGCTGCATGTAGGGCAGCGCATCGACGAGGGTTTCGGCCTTGGCCAGCAGTGCGGGGTGGTGCGGATTCGACATGAGGGGGCTAATACGCCCCCGCGCGCAATTTTGAACCCGCTTAACGTGATTTTTTCGGCGTAATCGTGCCGTTTATCGGCTCAGGAATCCAGTTTCCTGCCCAGCTTCACGAAGAACCAGATGAAAGGCGGCACCATGATCGTCGAGAGCACCAGCTTCGAGATGATCTGGCCCTCCATGATCTGCACGATCGGCAGCCCTGTTCCGATAAAGGAGATGGTGATGAACAGCACCGTGTCGATCACCTGCGACAGCATCGAGGCGATCCACGCGCGCACCAGCAGCAGCTTGCCGCCAGCCTGCGACAGCTTGGAGAAGATCAGGACGTTCAGCGTCTGCGACACGCCGTAGGAGATCAGCCCGGCGAACTGCATCCGTGCGCCCTGCCCGAGCAGGCGGGCATAGGCCTCCTGGTCGCCCCAGAACGCAGCCGGCGGAACCACGTGGATCACGAAGGTCAGCAGCAGCATCGAGACGATCAGCGGAATGAACCCGAAGCGCACCAGCTTGTTGGCGGTGTCCGGCCCGTGGAGTTCGGCGATGGCGCTGGAGAGCACCACTAGCAACAGGAACGCGAAGATCCCCGATTCGACCGCGAGATCGCCCAGCACCGGCCAGTGGCCCAGCGAGGCCAGCTTGGTCCCGAGCACCCCCGCCAGCACGACGAGACCGCCGTAGAGCAGTGAAAAGACGAAAAGCGAGCGGGTGATGATGGGCGCGGGCGCAGTGACGGGTCGATCCATCGCCTCCCTGTAACGGGCAAAGCGGCGTTGGACTAGGGTTAGGTAGAGAAAATGCGCGCTTCGTCGCATCCGCCCTGTCGCGCAGCGATGGGGAGAGGGACCGCCGACGCAGTCGGTGGTGGAGGGGTCGGAAAGCCCCCTCCGTCAGTCGCTGGCGCGACTGCCACCTCCCCATCGCTGCGCGACAGGGAGGATGCGGCGCGGTCATCGCCATGGCCGCTTCGCCGTGCTAGCCGCCGCACCATGGACGAAGACGAAGACACCGCGCTCACCCGCCCCCAGCGCCGCCTGCTGCGCCGCCTCTACAACGGCCGCAGCGAGCCGATCGTCGCCGATGGCAAGCCGTTCCTGTCCTACAGGGAGGCCAGCCGCTACCTCCTCTCACTGGAGGCCGAAGCGCGCGAGGCGGCCTATCTGGAGATGAAGCGGCAGGCGGGATAGCTTTCCTACAAAGGCGGCACCGGGTACTCTTCCGGTCACCCCTTCCCCGACCACAAGGTTACACGCCATGCCTCGCAAGGTGACACATTTCCCGCACAAGGTGACACTTTTCGCCCGCAAGGTGACACTTTCAGCTCCAAGGTGACACCTTTTCCCCCTGGACAGTGTAAACCGTGTAAACCTGTCACCTTGCGGGACACCCGCCGCGAAACCCTCTAGCCCTGCGCTTCCGGCGCCTCTAGGGTCTGCGGCTGTTTCCCCCCTTCCTCTCCCGGAGCCAAGCGCCTCGATGCATGTCGCCTACAGCCTGATCGGCATCGTTCTCATCATGGCGGCAGCCTTCCTGCTTTCCACCGACCGCAAGGCGATCCGCCCGCGCGTCGTCTGCGCGGCTTTCGCGCTGCAGGCGGGCCTCGCCGCGCTGGTGCTCTACGTGCCGTTCGGCAACCGCATGCTGCGCGGCGCCGCCTCGGGCGTCGAGGGGCTGCTGAGCTACGCGCACGAAGGCGTGACCTTCCTGTTCGGCCCGCTCGCCTCGCCGGAGATCGGCGGCACCAGCTTCGCCATCGCGGCACTGCCGGTGATCATCTTCTTCGCCTCGCTGATCTCGATCCTCTACTACCTGAAGATCATGCCGCTGGTGGTGCGCTGGCTGGGCGGCGCGCTGGAGAAGGTGACCGGGATCAGCAAGGTCGAAAGCCTTTGCGCGGCCTCGAACATCTTCGTGGGCCAGAGCGAGGCGCCGCTGGTGATCCGCCCCTACCTCGCCTCGCTGAACCCCTCGCAGCTGTTCTGCGTGATGACGGTGGGCCTTGCAGGCGTGGCGGGCACGATCCTGGCCGCCTATGCCTCGATGGGCATCCGCATCGACTACCTCGTCGCCGCCGCCTTCATGTCGGCGCCGGGCGGCATCTTCATGGCCAAGATGATCATGCCCGACCCGCGGCCCGTCGTCGCATCGGACGCCGAGGTCCATGAGAGCACCCTGCCCCCCGCCGGTGCCGCCGCCGCCGCGATGAACCGCGCCGACGTCACCCACCTCCCCGGCGTCCACGTCGACGAGCCCGAAGCCGTCGAGCACGAGGAGGAAAAGCCCGCCAACATCATCATGGCCGCATCGCAGGGCGCGCAGACCGGCGTGAAGCTGGCGGTCGCGGTGGGCGCGATGGTTCTCGCGTTCGTGGCGCTGATCGCGCTGGCCAACGGCTTCGTCGGCTGGGCGGCGGGCCTCTTCGGCTTCCAGGGCGTGACGTTCCAGTCGCTGCTGGGCTACATCTTCGCGCCGATCTTCTACCTCCTCGCCACGCCCGACTGGACCGAGGCGCTGCACGCGGGCGGCCTGTTCGGCACCAAGATCGTGCTCAACGAATTCGTCTCGTTCATCGAACTGGGCAAGGACGGCCTGCTGTCCCCGCGCACCGTGGCGGTGGTGACCTTCGCGCTGTGCGGCTTCGCCAACTTCTCCTCGATCGCGATCCAGATGGCGGTGACCGGCGGCCTTGCCCCCAACCAGCGCCCGATCATCGCCAAGCTGGGCATCCGCGCTCTGGCGGCGGGCAGCCTGTCGAACCTGATGAGCGCAGCGCTGGCGGGGCTGTTCCTCACCGTCGCCTAAAACCGGTCCGTCCCGGCGATGTTGCCCCGGGGAAACTGGACACCGGCCTGAGGCTTGGGTCTTCTCTCCCCTTGAGAGGACCAGACCATGACCGACCGATTCCGCGAGACTTACGGCCCTACCGCGTTGGTGACGGGCGCTTCCTCAGGGATCGGCCTCGCCTTCGCCGAGGAACTGGCCGACCGGGGCTTCCACCTCGTCCTTACCGCGCGCCGGACCGACCGGCTCGACGCGCTGGCGGAGCGGCTGGCGTCCTCGCACGGCACCCGGACCACCGTGCTCGGTGCCGATCTTGGTGACCCGGCGACTCCCGCGCGGATACTCGAGGCGACCGAGGGCACCGACATCGGCCTCGTCGTCAGCAATGCCGGCTTCAACATCAAGGGCCCGTTCGAGGCGCAGGACCCGGCCGCGATGGCGCGGATGCTCACCGTCAACTGCCACGCGCCGATGCAGCTGGCCCACGGTCTGATCCCCCGCCTCAAGGCACGGGCGAGCGGAGGTCTGATCTTCACCGCCTCGGTCGAGGGCCTGATCGGCTGCCCGTACTCGGCCGCATACTCCGCCACCAAGGCGCTGGTCGTAGCGCTGGGCGAGGCGCTCTGGGGAGAGATGCAGGGCACCGGCGTGGACGTGCTGACGCTCTGCCCGGGTGCTACCGAAACCGAGGCGACCGCCGGGATGGAGGGCATCGCCAACCTGCAAAGCCCGGCCGAAGTCGCGCGCCTAGCCCTCGACAACGTGCGCGAGGGACCGACCTTCGTACCACACGCGCATTACCGCGCCATGTTCGATGCCCTGAGCGCCCGTCCCCGCCGCGAGGCACTGGCGGGCATGGCGGAAGGGATGCGAAAGCGCGCCGGCTGACTCGCTTCAGTTGAAGCGCTGACGCGCCAGTTCAGCCGCCGACAGCACGATCCCCGCAAGGATCAGCGCCATGCCGAGGAAGTGGTAGCCTTCCAGCCGTTCGCCCAGCAGCAGCGCGGAGAGCAGTGCACCGAACAGCGGCATCAGCGTGATCGCCTGCCCGGCCCGCGCCGCGCCGAGTTGCACCGTCGCGGCGTTGTAGATGAAGTAGGCCAGCACCGATGGGAAAATGCCGACGTAGAGGAAGGTCGCAAGCACCTTCGGGCTCCAGGAGACGGCCAGTCCCTGCGCGGCTTCCGATGCTGCCAGCGGCGCCATGACCACCGCGCCGATCAGGAACACCATGAGCAGGAAGCTCGCCGGCGCGATCGGCGGTCGCTTGCGCAGGAGCACGGTGTAGAGCCCCCATACCAAGACGCCGCACAGCACCAGCGCATCGCCGATGCCAAGCCGCAATGTTGCCAGCGCGGATACGTCCCCCCGGAACACGATCGCGACGACCCCGATGGTAGACAGCGCGACGCCCGCCTGGTGCAGCGCCCCCGCGCGCGTTCCGAAGATCATGCGATCGAGCACCAGCACCAGCGCCGGGATCGACGCCTGCAGCAGCAGGGCGTTGGCCGCACTCGTATGGTGAAGCCCGGAATAGACAAACGAATTGAAGCAGACGATGCCGAGGAAACCCAGCGCCGCGATCCAGCGCCATCCGGCGACGATCGCCGCGCGCTCGGCCCAGGCCCGCCGCGCCGCGAAGGGTGCCAGCACCAGCACGGCCACCAGCCACCGCCCGAAGGCGAGCGTGAACGGCGGAATGTCGTCCCGCACCGCGCGGCCGGTGATCGAGTTGCCCGCCCAGAACAGCATCACGAGGCCGAGCAGCAGAAAGGCGCGGGCGTTAGAGGGGGACTTGGGCATGGCAGTTCCATTCGTCGTCCCGGACGACGACATTACCCCAGCGCCTTGTCGAGCATCTGCGCCAGACGCAGACCCGCGCGTTCGATGCGTTCATCGACGATTGGAATCGTCTGTTCGATCGCGGCGTTGGTCCAGACGATCTTCTGCGGCTCCTTGACGTCGCCCTCCACGTGACAGGGCAGCTTGCCGCCGAAGGCCAGCGGATAGAGCACGTCGCGGCTGATCTCGTAGCTCTCGCGGGTCCAGTCTTCCAGCGTACCGGTCGCCAGCCGCGCCTTTTCGGCCGCGCTATAGACGCGCACCAGCGGCGGACGGGCGGAGGTGATCGCGCGCTCGGCCAGCGTCGTGTCCCAGATCGAGTGCAGGTTGCGGCCCGGCGCGTCGCCGTAATCGGCCTTCACCGCGTTGCCGCCCATGTCCTCGTTCTCGCCGACATGAAGCGGCTGGTGGATGTCCCCGACGAAGTGAACGAGAAACGCCAGCGCCTCGAGCCGCAGCACCGGCGCCAGCTTGCGGTCCGCCAGCAGCTTCTCGTCGCGCTCGATCTGCGCTGTGGCGCACATGCCGTCGCGGCACAGCTGCTTGAGGTCGAACGTCCCGCAGACCGGCTGGTCATGGTAGTGCCAGGAATTCTGGTATGCCCAGCGCCAGCGCTCGCCCTTGATGCAGTCTGGCCATGTCGCGGCGTCCTCGATCGTGCGCATCGAGCACTTGGGCGTGTCCATCTCGCGCTCGTGGGCGAGCAGCTTGCGGATGGCGACCCGGGTGGCGGGGCGGACGTTGGCCATCGCGATGCCCGCGACAGTGCGATGGCCCATCGCGCCCCAGGCGAAGGCGGGGCTGGAAACGACGGTCGCCATCGCGGCAAGGAGCAGGAGAACTTTGCGTATCATGATCAGGCTAACGGGTGCTCGTACTGTTCGATGACCCAGTCCTCCGCCTCGGCGGCGGCAATCCAGGCCTGCATCCATTCGTGTTCCCACACCGCCTGCATATAGGCCTGCGCGAAGCCGGGCACGCCGATGCCGTAAGTGAGGAAGCGGCTGACCACCGGCGCGTAGAACACGTCGGCCGCGCCGAAGGTGCCGAACAGGAACGGCCCGCCCTTGCCAAAGCGCGCACGCGCCTCCGCCCAGAGGGTGAGGATGCGCACGATGTCACCGCGCGTCTCCTCCTCCAGCCCCGACAGCTCGACGCGCGAGCGGATGTTCATCGGGCAGTTGCGGCGCAGCGAGAGGTAGCCGGAGTGCATCTCCGCCACCATTGATCGCGCCATGGCGCGCGCGGCGTCCTGCTTGGGCCAGAAGCGATCGCGGCCCACCTTGTCGGCAAGGTAGTCGACGATGGCGAGCGAATCCCACACCACTGCCTCGCCGTCCCACAGGATCGGAACTTTGCCGTGGCTGGGGGCAAGGTCGTCGGAAGACTTCTTGAAGGCTTCCCATTCCTCGCCGAACAGGGGGACGGTGATCTCGTCGAAATGCAGGCCCGACTGTTTGCAGGCAAGCCAGCCGCGCAGCGACCAGCTGGAGTAGTTCTTGTTGCCGATGATGAGCTTCACGGGACGGCGTTCCTCGGGATTGCTGAACAGCGGGCCTAGAGGCTGGGGGGCGATGTGTCGAGCCTGACCCTTCTGCAAGCTCAGGGTGAGCGGGCGTTGATTTGCGCTCCCTCAAAACCGCTCAGGCTGAGCTTGTCGAAGCCCCCGCCGCACGACGCGCCGCCCTCAGAACGCCCGTGTGATCATGTAGAACAGCGCACCGACCGCCGCGCTGGCCGGGATGGTCACGAACCATGCCACGATGACCCGGCTTGCCACCGACCAGCGCACGGCACTCGACCGCCGCGCCGCACCGGTGCCGACGATGGAGCCGGTGATGGCGTGCGTGGTCGAGACCGGAATGCCCAGCGCCGAAGCCCCGAATACTACGATAGAGCCCGCCGTTGACGCGCAGAACCCCGAGTGGTGATTGAGCTTGGTCAGCTTTGAGCCCATCGTCTTGATGATCTTCCAGCCGCCCGAAAGCGTGCCCAGCGAAATCGCCAGGTAGCACGACAGGACCACCCAGTGCGGCACATGGAAGCCGCCCGACATGTGCCCGGTCGAGTAGAGCAGCACGGCGATGATACCCATCGTCTTCTGCGCGTCGTTGCCGCCATGGCTGATCGAATAGGCCGCGCTGGAGAGCAGGTGCAGGCTCTTGAAGATGCCGTTCGACTGGCGCGGCGACGTGCCCTTGAACAGCCAGCTGGTCAGCAGCATGAGCAGCATGGCGATGGCAAAGCCCAGCACCGGCGAGATGAAGATCGCCGCGATGGTCTTCACCGTGCCCGAACTTTCGACGACCGCGAAGCCGCCATGCGCCATGCCCGCGCCCAACAGGCCGCCGATCAGCGCGTGGCTGGAACTGGAAGGGATGCCCTTGATCCAGGTCAGGACGTTCCAGAACATCGCGCCTACCAGCGCTCCGAACACCACGGCGGGCGTGACGGCATCGACGTTGATGATGCCCTTGCCCACCGTCTCGGCGACGTGGAGCCCGACAAAGAAATACGCCAGGAAATTGCCCGCCGCCGCGAACAGCACCGCGAACACCGGAGACAGCAGCCGCGTCGCCACCACCGTCGCGATGGCGTTGGCGGCATCGTGCAGGCCGTTGAGGAAATCGAACGCCAGCGCGAGCGCGACGAGGCCGATCAGCAGCGGCAGGGCAAGAGTGTGGTCCATGTGCGGGCCTTACGAGTGGTCGATGACCAGCCCGTCGATCTCGTTCGCGAGGTCCTCGAAACGATCGACCACGCGCTCGAGACGCTTGAACATTTCCTGCCGCACGAAAAAGTGCATCGGCTCCTTGAGGTCCGCCTTGAACAGGCGCTTGAGGCCTGCGGCGTGGATCTCGTCGGCGTGACCTTCCATGCGGACCAGACGCTCGGTCAGTTCGTGGAGACGGTGGCCGTTGTCGCCGATTTTGCGCAGCAGCGGGATCGCCTCGGCGGTCAGGCGCGCGGCGTCGACGATGATCGCGGTCATGTCGATCATCTCGGGCTCGAACTCGACGACTTCGTAGAGGTCCGAGGCATTGGCGGTCTGCTGCATCTCGTCGATGGCATCGTCCATCGTGTTGATGAGGCTGGTGATGGCCGAGCGGTCGAACGGCGTCAGGAAGCTGCGACGCACCGTCTGCAGCACTTCGCGGGTGATGTCGTCGGCGTCGTGCTCGCGCTCGGCGATCTCGCGGATGTGCTGGGCGCGGCCGGGGCCGCCCTGCGCCAGACGGGCAAGCGCATCGGCGCCGGCCACCAGCGTGGCGGCCTGCTTCTCGAACAGGTCGAAGAAGTTGCCCTGCTCGGGCAGCAGCTTCTGGAACCAGGCGAACATGGCATTGACCCCTGTCTTGCTTGCCACCGTGTCCACGGCCGCGCCGAACAGGCGGGCGGGACTGGCGGCGGCGCGGAATTCTCGTGCGCCGAAGGAACGTATGAGGGCGCGAAGGTCCTCTTCGTCGACCGCCCTAGCCGCTTCCTCCAGGGAGAACCAGCGCCGTTCGCGCTGGTGCTGCTCGTCCCATGTGGAAAGTTCGTCAGTGACGGCGAAAGGATAGACGTCGACGTCGGCCCAGACCGAAGCGCCGGAATTGCGCTGCTTGCGGTAGCGGTAGGAACCGAGCGGCACCGGGCACGTCGCGCCGAGCACGCCCGCTTCCTCCTCCGCTTCCTTCGAGGCGGCGGCGTGCGGCTGCAGCCCCTTCATCAGCCCGCCCTTGGGAATCACCCAGCGCCGCGTCGAGCGCGAGGTGATGAGCATGATCTGGATCGGCGCATCGATGGCGGGGCCGACGGTGCGATAGGGGAGAACGGCAATCTGGCGCACCGGCGAGATCTCCTTGTCATCCCTGCGCATGAAGGTGCCGCCCATAGGGGACAGCGCGCCGTCATGCAAATGTCACAAACAGAGACACGGTCTCGATTGTGGACGCAGATGATGAAGGGATGATTTCCGTCGGCTTACGCAGGCGGTTGGTATGCTGCGGAAGGCTCGCTTGTCGCATCCCGTCACCCTGAACTTGTTTCAGGGTCCATTGCGCCGCCAGCGCAGGTGTATGGCCCCGTCAACCGGCAGGGCCGATGGTGAAAAACGACGCTCCGGCCAAGGCCGCCTGATGGACCCTGAAACAAGTTCAGGGTGACGAGGACTAGAGAGGATAGCGCGGCCCGCCCCGGGACCAGTGGCTTGTTCAGAGTTCCGAATCGCTCAGCACAGCGGCGCGCAGCTCCTCGATCCCCATGCCCTTTTCAGAGCTGGTGACGTGGACCACCGGGAACGCGGCGGGATGCTTGCGGGCCTCGGCGATGGTGGCGGCATGGACCGCCTCCAGTTCGCTGGCCTTGATCTTGTCCGCCTTAGTCAGGACCAGGCGGTAGCCCACTGCAGCCTGATCCAGCATCTCCATCATGTCGAGATCGACCTGCTTCACGCCGTGGCGCGAATCGATGAGGACCAGCGTGCGCTTCAGCTCGACGCGGCCGCGCAGGTAATCGCGCACCAGACGGCGCCAGGTCTCGACCACCTTGGGTGGGGCCTTGGCGAAGCCGTAGCCCGGCATGTCGACGAGACGGAACTTGAGCGGCTCGGCCACGTCGAAGAAGTTCAACTCCTGCGTGCGGCCCGGCGTCACCGAAGTACGCGCGATCGCCTTGCGGCCGACAAGTGCGTTCAGCAACGAGGACTTGCCCACGTTCGACCGGCCCGCAAAGGCGATTTCCGGCGCATCGGGATCGGGCAGAAACTGGAGCGACGGCGCCGATTTCAGGAACGTCACCGGTCCCGAGAACAGCTTGCGCGCGCGCTCCGTCAGTTCTGCCATTTCTTCATTCACGCGATCGTCACTCACTTGCTGCGCGCCGCCGCACGGGCCTTGTCCGCCGCATCCTTCTCGGCTTGCGCCTTGAGCTGCGGGTGTCGGCTGTAGAGGAACTTCTGCTGCGCGATCGTCAGGATGTTGGAGGTGATCCAGTAGACCAGCAGGCCCGAGGCGAACGGCGCCATGATGAACATCATGAACCACGGCATCAGCTTGAACACCTGCTGCTGCGCCGGGTCCATCTGCGCGGGGTTGAGCTGGAACTGCAGGTACATCGTCACGCCGAGCAGCAGCGCCAGCACGCCAATCGCCAGGAAGCTGGGCGGATCGAACGGCAGCAGGCCGAACAGGTTGAGCACATGCAGCGGATCAGGCGCGGAGAGATCCTTGATCCACAGCACGAAGGGCTGGTGGCGCATCTCGATCGCCAGGATCAGCGTCTTGTAGAGCGCGAAGAACACCGGGATCTGCAGGAACATCGGCAGACAGCCTGCGAGGGGATTGACCTTCTCCTGCTTGTAGAGGGCCATGATCTCCTGCTGCTGCTTCTGCTTGTCGTCCTTGTAGCGCTCCTGGATCGCCTTCATCTTCGGCTGGATCGCGCGCATCGCCGCCATCGAGGCGAACTGGCGCTGAGCCACCGGGAACATCATGCCGCGCACGATGAGGGTCAGCAGGATGATGGCGACGCCGAAGTTGCCGACGAGGCTGAACAGCTTGGTGAGCAGCCAGAAGATCGGCTTCTCGAACCAGCGGAACCAGCCCCAGTCGATCGCGAGGCCGAAGTTGGCGATGCCCTGCGCCTCGTAGGCGTCGAGCACCTTGTGCTCCTTGGCGCCTGCGAAGATCTTGGTCGTCACGCTCTGCGCGGTGCGCGGCTGGACGATCGCCTGATCGTAGACGACGTCGGCGCGGAAGATCTGGTTGCCCATCGAGCGGAAAGTGCTTGTCGCCTTCGCGCCCGAGGGGATCAGCGCCGACATCCAGTAGACGTCGGTGAAGCCGATCCAATCGGTAGCCCCGGAATTGGTGACTTCCTTCTTCTCCGCGACGTCAACGCACGACGAGAAGATCGCGAACAGGCCGCCCGAGCATTTATAGCTCGCCTCAAAATCAACCGAACCGTCGAAGGCGCCGATCGGGCCGGAGTGGACGTTCCAGGTGTCGAGGCTGGCGGTCTTCTCGGTACGGTTGACGATCGCGAAGGGCTTGACCGAAACCGCGTTGCCGCCCGTGTTCGCCACGGTCTGCTTCGCGGTGATCATGTAGTTCTGATCGATCGAATAAGTGATGCCAAAGCGCTGACCGGTGGGGTTGGTCCAGGTCAACGTAACCGGGGTGCTCGGCGTCAGCACCGCGTTGGCGGGTGCGGTCCAGACACGCGGGTTGTTGGTATCCGGCGTCTCGATGCCCTGCCCGACCCAGCCCAACTGCGTGAACTGCTGCGCGGGCGTGCCGTAGGGCGAGAAGATACGGACCGGGCCGGAGTTCTTCTCGACCGTCTCGCGGTGGCGATTGATGACGAGGTCGTCGACGATCGCGCCGTTGAGGTTGATCGAGCCCGAAAGGCCCGGCGCCTGGATCCTGACGCGGCCCTTGGCGGCGAGCTCGGTCGAGAGATCCTTCGCTTCCAGCGTGCGGTCGGCGGCGTCCATCAGACCGCCCTCGCGGGTGGGCTTGGTCGGCTTGGTCGCGTTTTCAGCGCCGCCCGCCGCGACGGTCTGCGTCGGGGTCTTGGCCTGCGGATAGAAATAGCCGACCCCGGCCTCCCAGCCGAAGAGCACGAGCGCGGTCAGCACGACCGCGAGGATGATGTTACGCTGGTTTTCCACGAAAGCCTGTTTCCTGCCCGTATCTTCGTCTCGGCGGCGGCCATGTGGGGCCACCGGCGTCAATTCGCTAGTATCTAAGGTTCAGTCCGGCACGGGATCGTGCCCATGCCCACCCCAGGGATTGCAGCGCAATAGACGCCACAGCGCCAGCAATCCACCCTTGATCGCACCATGTCTGCGAACCGCGATGATCGCGTACTGCGAACAGGAGGGGGAATAGCGGCAGGTGGGCGGCATGATCGCCGAAGGACCGAGTTGCCACAGCCGGGCAATCCCGATGATCGCCAGCCCCGGAAGCGACACGAGGAAGGCGACGATTCGCTTCATTTACGAGGGCCGCGCTTGCGATTGTGAGGCCGGGGCGCGTCGCCCTTCCCGTCCCGCGCCCGACCCAGCGCCGCGACGAGTTCGACGCGCAGCTTCTCGAAGTCGCGCTCCACCCCGCCTTCGCGGCCGATCAGCACGTGGTCGGTGTCGGCAAGGCCATGCTCGGGCAGCAGTTCGCGCAGCAGCGCGCGAAAGCGCCGCTTCATGCGGTTGCGCACCACGGCATTGCCGATCTTCTTGGTCACCGTGATCCCGGCGCGCCGCCCCAGCCCGTCATTGCGGTTGGCGAGCAGCACGAAGCCGGGACGCGCGACTCGCAGGCCGCGATTGGCGGCAAGGAAGTCCGAACGACGGGACAGGATCGTGTAGGCGTCGGTCATCGCATGCTGGCTCGGGCGGGCTTGGCCGATGGGGCTTCGACAAGCTCAACCTGAGCGGGTTTGAGAGCGCTTCTCTAAATCTCGCTCAGGCTGAGCTTGTCGAAGCCCTGTCGATACACCACCGATTCGCAAAGCAAAACGGCGCCAGCCCATGCCCTCGCGCAAGGCGAAAGCGTGGGCTGGCGCCGCTTTTGGCAGGAGCGCTAACCCCCTGCCGATCCCGGCTGATCAGGCCGAAAGCTTGGCGCGGCCGCGAGCGCGACGAGCGCGCAGAACCTTGCGGCCACCAACGGTCGCGGTGCGGGCACGGAAGCCGTGACGACGGGCGCGAACAAGGTTGCTCGGCTGGAAAGTGCGCTTCATGTCAGTCCTCGAAAATCTAACAAAAAGGGCCGCCCAAACCGGACGACCATGGAAATCGTTGGCCGCCGTTACTGGAACGAGGGCAGTGAGTCAACAAGAGCCGCAAGCTGGACGAATTGAAAACGGGGCGCGACCTCCACTTTCACCTCGTCGAGTTGCACCCATGCACTCATCTCGCCTGCATCCAGCCAGCGCGCCGAGGCGAACGGAACCGAATTGGTCATGGCGTAGAACGCCTGGGCCTCGGCGGTGCCCATGCCCATGGCGCGATAGTAATCGATGTACCGGCGATTCTCGGGCGCATTGGCGGCGTAGTCGGAGGGCTCCAGCCCGGTATCGTCCTGCCAGGAATGCACCGCGAACTCAGAGCCGGGATCGGCATAGCGCCGCACGCCCGCCAGGAACAGCTCGACCCCGCCCGACCGCACCGAGCCGCCCGCCGGAACGTGAGTGACGATGCCGCTGCGGCGAATCATCTGGCCCACCTGCAGGTTGGCCAGATCGTCCTCGGTGCCGGGGCAGTCGATCATCTCGATCGTGGCGATGCCGGGATGGTCGCGCAGCATAGCCGTGAACTGCCCGGGCGTGCGCGAATCGGTCACGTCGACCAGCGCCGCGCGGCCTTCGTCAAGCACGCGGAACGGGCCATAGGCCGCCCCCTGCGGGATCACGGGCGCTTCAACCACGGTCGTGAAAAGGGTGCGCTCGCCCCCGGCAACGACGGGATCGGATATCTCGTCGACAGCCTCATACTCGATCACCTGCGCCGACAGGGGGGACACGGCGAAAAGGGCGACCAGAGCGAGACATGCGGAGAGCGAGCGCATCACCAGCCTATGCCGCGATCACCCTTACCCTACCGCTCACAGGTCCGGTTAAAGTGCTGTAAGGTATATTTTTGTACGTAGCGCCGAAATGAGGTGGCGCTACTAGGATGATCCTCCTGCCATTACCTGTGAGGAGGGTGTTTCTTGGTCGCCATCGTCTCGACTGTCGCGTATCTCGGTCTCGAGGCGCGGGCCGTCGAGGTGCAGTGCCAGGTGGCGCCGGGAATGCCGGGCTTCACGCTCGTTGGCCTGCCCGACAAGGCCGTGCGCGAGAGCACGCAGCGGGTCAGCGCGGCGCTTACCGCCATGGGCCTCGCGCTGCCGCCCAAGCGCATCATCGTGAATCTCTCCCCCGCCGACCTGCCCAAGGAAGGTTCCCACTTCGACCTGCCGGTGGCGCTCTCGCTGCTGGCGGCGATGGGCGTGATCGATGCCGAGCAACTGGGCGATTTCGTGGCGGTAGGCGAACTCGCGCTCGACGGCCGTGTGATCCCCTCTCCCGGCGTGCTCCTCGCCGCGATCCACGCCAGCGAGTATGAGAAGGGCCTGATCTGCCCCGCCCCGCAAGGCTCGGAAGCGCGCTGGGCCAGCGGTGTCCCGGTGGTCGCCGCGCCCAACCTCATCAGTCTGCTCAATCACTTGCGCGGCATCCAGGTGCTGCAGACGCCCCCACTGGGCGAGGTCGAAGCTGCCACCGGCGGTCCCGATCTCCGGCAGGTCAAGGGGCAGGAAACCGCTCGCCGCGCGCTGGAGATCGCGGCGGCAGGCGCGCACAACCTCCTGATGGTGGGTCCGCCGGGCGCGGGCAAGTCGCTGCTCGCGTCCTGTCTCCCGGGTGTCCTGCCCGAACTCACTCCGGCGGAAGCGCTCGAAGTGTCGATGGTCGCCTCGGTCGCGGGGACACTGGAAGGCGGGCGCATCAGCCGCGCGCGGCCCTTTCGCGCGCCGCACCACTCCGCCTCGATCGCGGCGCTGACCGGTGGCGGTATCAAGGTGCGCCCCGGGGAGGTGTCGATGGCGCACCTCGGCGTGCTGTTCCTGGACGAACTGCCGGAGTTCCAGCGCCAGGCACTCGACTCGCTGCGCCAGCCGCTGGAAAGCGGTGAGGTTACGGTCGCGCGCGCCAATGCGCATCTCACCTACCCTGCCCGCGTACAGCTTGTCGCAGCGATGAACCCGTGCCGATGCGGCTACATGGGCGACCCTGCCCTCGCCTGTTCGCGCGCGCCGCGATGCGGGGCAGACTACCAGAGCAAGGTATCAGGCCCGCTCCTCGATCGGATCGACCTTCACGTCGAAGTCGATCCTGTCCGCGCCGCCGATCTCGCCCTGCCGCCGCCGACCGAAGGAAGCGCCGAAGTCGCCGCCCGCGTCGCCCGGGCGCGTCAGGTACAGGCGGCGCGCCTGCAAGGCACGAAGGCACGCACCAACGCCGAACTCGACGCCGACCTGCTCGAAGCCCACGCCACTCCGGACGAAGCCGGACGGCGGCTGCTTATGCAGGCTGCCGAAGCCATGCGGCTGTCCGCGCGGGGCTACACGCGGATCTTGCGAACCAGCCGGACGATCGCTGATCTGGCGGGATCGGACGAGGTGAGGCGGATTCACGTGGCCGAGGCGCTGAGCTATCGACGGCGGCCGCCAGTGGGGTAAGCTTTCTGCACATAGGCTTGGAGATCGAGCCGCCCGAGTTTAATCGAACTGCTTCTCGTCCAACGAAGGATTTCGCGGTGCGTCTTCGCAATCTGGCTCTGCCAGTCTGTCTATTTGCGCCTTTCAGCGCGGCTCATGCCCAACATCCGTTGGTTCTCAATCGTCTTAACGAATGGAACGAGGCGGCACCTGCTCCTGACAAGTCGACCCTGGAGGCCGCGATCCGGAAAAAAGCGACGGAAATCTACGCCACGAACGCCGAATGCGCCGGTTCGGCCGCGACGATTACGAAAATCGAACCGGCAACAGCGGATCGCTACGCCTTCAACGCCCTTTCGCGAAGGGCGATCAGAAATGCCTGGTTCGTGACAACGCAAATGTCCGGCTGCGATAAGGCTCCGGTCCGTTACATGGTCATTCAGCGGACGGACAACGGCCTCAACGCCATTCGCGTCAATCGCGGGCTCTCCTATGCCTGGGACTCGCTATTGGGAGATACCCTGCCATCGGCCAGCCTTGCCGCGATCGCCGCCCTCAAACGACGCGGTTTCGATTGCGACACCGGAAGCGCATCATCCCTGGGAGTGGTACGGATCGCATCCGAAGAACCTGGCCTCGGGGTTGATACTTTCGGTATCCGATACAAGGGCGGCTGGTCAGAAATCTGGCCGATTACCGTCTGCAAGCGCACTGCAGAAGTCTTGGTCAGGTTCACCGCCGATGGCGATGGCGGTGCCTTCACGCACATTCCCGGAGATAAAATCCAGATCCTCCCGTGACGGCATGGGCTTGATCGTGCGTGATCGGCAACGCTGCGCGGCCGATCTGAAAGCCCTCAACGCAACGCGCCACGTCCCCCGGCATGAGCAACCGGAAGAAGCCCTACTCCCGCACGTCCAGCTGGCGCAGCACTTCCGCCACGACCTTGGGCGAACTGGCGAAATCGAGGTGGCTGCAGCGGATCGCGACGGCGCGGTCACGCTCGTGCGGCCAGCCTGCCGCAGCGCGGGGCTGGATGATCCCGTCGCGCGGGCTCCACAAGGCGACCGTGGGGACTTCGGGCTTGGCGGAGAAATCGCAGTCGATCGGCGGCCGATCGACCGAGTACCCGGTCACCACCTGATAGGCCTTCCACGCATTGTTGGCGCGCGGATCACCCGAAAAGGGCGTCCCCATCGTGATCACCTTGGCGACGAGGTTGGGCTCGCGCCGCGCGATCTCGCGCGCGAAAAGGCCGCCAAGGCTCCAGCCGACCAGAGCCACGGGGTGCCAGTTCTCCCGCGCGATCACCGCAACGCGGCGCATGAGGTAGGAAAAATTGCGCTCGTTCGGCCCGAGATTGAGGCCGAGCCCCCATTGGTGGACATGGTGTCCGGCAGCGGAAAGCGCATCGGCCATCGGCTTCATCCGCTTGGGATGGGCACCGAAGCCGGGCAACAGCATGACCGGCATCGGGCTGACCGCGGGCTTGACCCGCTGCCCCGTGAACCGGACCTTGTGGTTGCCGCGGTAGAGCGAACGCAATTCCGCCCACATCAGTTCGAGCGGCGGCTTGCCGACCCCCTCGGGGTGCTGTTCGCGCACAAAGGCGGCGCGCCGCGCGATGGCGGCGCGCAGGGATCCTGCGAAGCGTTCCTCTTCTTCGTTCAGCGGATCCATCGCTCTCTTCGCGTTACCTCGTCATGTCTTGCAGTCACCGAGACGCTTGGTGGTCAGGTGCATCGTCATCTTCATCGAACCCATCGGAGCAGGCCCACCAGTCGTATCCATATCGACCGTGACATCTGAACCATCGCGCCTGACCGTGCCATTAAGCGTCATCATCGATCTGCCTTGATTCGCGGAGCCTTCACTGGCGGACCGGCAATCCATCTGGGCATCGAGCCTGCCGCCATCAACGTCGAACTTCGAATAAGAGCACTCGTTCCCCTTGCCCACGCCCTTGAACATGTCGCGATAGCCTTTTTCGGCATCGGCCCTTGTCAGGCAGATCGTGCTTTCCTGCCTCGCCGTCATCATCGACTTCATCTGCTCGGCTGCTTCCCTGGGCATGCCCGGCACTTCGAGCCGGGTGATCTCGACCGTCTGGCGATACTGGCCCGGCTCGGGGGTATCGAGCTTGGCCGCCTCCTGCTTCACCTCCTGAGCCGACTTCGGAACTGCGTCGCCCCCGGCGTTTCCGTCGTCGTCCTTCGATCCGCATCCCGCAAGCACCAGCGCGCCCGTCATCACGCCCAGCGCCGCGATCATGATCCTGCCCTTCATGGTCCTCTCCTCTCCCAAGAGACGGACCGAGGGCTAACACCGCCCTGCCCCTACGCCAACGCCCTGTTGCCGCGGGAAAGCATATACCCCATATGTTCCGCCATGGCAGAGCTTATCATCCGTCGCGGCCTCGAAGAACCGGACACTTCGGGCACCTTCGTCCCCCACAAGCCGCAGCGGCCTGACAAGTCGATGCCCGGCCGGCCGTTCAAGATCGTCTCGGATTACGAACCGGCCGGGGACCAGCCTACTGCCATCGCCGATCTCGTCGCCAGCGCGGCCGACGGCGAGAAGACACAGGTGCTGCTGGGCGTCACCGGCTCGGGCAAGACCTTCACGATGGCCAAGGTAATCGAGGAACTGCAGCGTCCCGCGCTGATCCTGGCCCCGAACAAGATCCTGGCCGCCCAGCTCTATGGCGAGTTCAAGGACTTCTTCCCGGACAACGCGGTCGAATATTTCGTCTCCTACTACGATTATTACCAGCCCGAAGCCTACGTGCCCCGGTCGGACACCTACATCGAGAAGGAAAGCTCGGTGAACGAGGCGATCGACCGGATGCGCCACTCGGCCACGCGCGCGCTGCTGGAACGCGACGACGTGATCATCGTGGCGTCCGTATCGTGCCTCTACGGCATCGGTTCGGTCGAGACGTACTCGGCGATGATCTTCGACCTCGTCAGCGGCAAGGCGCAGGACCAGACCGAGATCATCCGCAAGCTCGTCGCGCTGCAGTACAAGCGCAACGACGTGGCGTTCTCGCGCGGCAACTTCCGCGTGCGCGGCGACAATCTGGAGCTGTTCCCCAGCCATCTGGAGGACGTGGCGTGGCGCATCAGCTTCTTCGGCGACGAGATCGAGGAGATCGCCGAATTCGATCCCCTCACCGGCAAGAAGGGCGCGGTGCTGGACAAGGTGCGCGTCTATGCGAACTCGCACTACGTCACGCCCGGGCCGACGATGCGGCAGGCGAGCGAGGCGATCCGCTTCGAACTGACCGAGCGGCTCAAGGAACTGGAGGCCGAGGGCAAGCTGCTGGAAGCGCAGCGCCTTGAACAGCGCACCAACTTCGACCTTGAGATGATCGCCGCCACCGGATCGTGCAACGGCATCGAGAACTACAGCCGCTTCCTGACCGGGCGCATCCCCGGCGAGCCGCCGCCGACCCTGTTCGAATACCTGCCCGACAACGCCCTGCTGTTCGTCGATGAGAGCCACCAGACGGTGCCGCAGATCGGCGCCATGTCCAAGGGCGACCATCGCCGCAAGATCACGCTGGCCGAATACGGGTTCCGCCTGCCCAGTTGCATCGACAACCGCCCGCTGCGTTTCAACGAGTGGGACGCGATGCGCCCGCAGACTTTCGCCGTCTCGGCCACGCCCGGCCACTGGGAGATGGACCAGACCGGCGGCGTCTTCGCCGAGCAGGTCATCCGCCCCACCGGCCTGATCGACCCACCGGTGGAAATCCGCCCGGTCGAGGATCAGGTGCAGGACTGCATCAACGAGTGCAAGGAGGTGGCGGCAAAGGGTTACCGGACCCTCGTCACCACCCTCACCAAGCGCATGGCCGAGGACTTGACCGAGTTCATGCACGAACAGGGCGTGCGGGTGCGCTACATGCACTCCGACGTGGAGACGCTGGAGCGCATCGAGCTGATCCGCGACTTGCGCATGGGCGTTTACGACGTGCTGATCGGCATCAACCTGCTGCGTGAAGGCCTCGACATTCCCGAATGCGGCCTCGTGTGCATTCTGGACGCGGACAAGGAGGGCTTCCTGCGCTCTGAGACCTCGCTGATCCAGACCATCGGCCGCGCCGCGCGCAACGTGGACGGGCGCGTGATCCTCTACGCCGACCGCATGACCGGATCGATGGAGCGCGCGATGGCCGAAACCGACCGCCGCCGCGCCAAGCAGGAGGAATACAACCTCGAACACGGCATCACGCCGCAGACGATCAAGCGCCGCATCGCCGACATCGTGGCCGACACCGCCAGCCGCGACGGCGTGGTGGTGGATCTGGAGGACGATGCCACCAACAACCTCGTCGGGCACAACCTGCGCTCGTACATCGAGGATCTGGAGAAGCGCATGCGCGCGGCGGCAGCGGACCTGGAGTTCGAAGAGGCTGGAAGGCTGCGCGACGAGATCAGGCGCCTTGAACAAAGCGAACTGGGCCTGCCCGAGGCGGAACACAAGGCGCCAAGGGTCGGGCGGAGCAACGAGGGCAAGCCTGGGACGCGGAAGATGCGCTATGGCAAGACGCAGCGCAAGTTCGGGAAGTAGGGCGTCACCCCGGCCGCGTCTCCGGCAAAGTCCAGAGCACCGGCAGCACACATAGCGCCACCAGGGCGATCATCACGCCCGGGGCGCTAGGGGAAGCGGTTGCAGCGGTCAGCACCTGCGCCAGCCACGGAGTCAAGCCGCCGAACAGCGCCGTTGCGCTAGTCGCGCCCAGGGCCAGGCCGCTGAGGCGGCCTTCGGCGGGGACCTGCTCTGCGGTGGCGACGGCGCCCACCGCACTTATGCCGCCTGCCAGTGCCGCCAGCAGGACGGCGCCCGCCAGCGCGGCACCGGGCGCAACGCCGGCGAGCAGCTGGAATAGCGTATAGGGCAGCGCGGCCGAGAGGATCGCCAGCCCCACCAGCACCGGCCGGCGGCCATACCTGTCAGACAAGAGGCCGAAGAAAGGCGTCACCACGATCACCGCCACCGCAGCGATCGTCGCCAGCTGCAGCGCCTCCGCTTCGCTCAGGCTCCCGGACGAAGTCAGATAGACGGGTACGTAGGTGATGCCGACGTAGTACGTGATCGATCCCAGCGCCGAGATCGCGAAGCCGCGCAGAATCCCTGCCCGGTGACGGGAAAGGGCGTGGCCGAGCGGGCGCTTCGCCAGGGTCCCGGCGTCGCGGTGCGCCTCGAACTCGGGCGATTCCGCCATGGCCGCCCGGGCGAGCAGGATCAGGCCGGCCAGTGCCGCGCCGAAGAAAAAGGGAATGCGCCATCCCCAGCCGCCAAGCGCGGCCGCGGGCAACAGGCTCACCACCAGCGCGGATATGCCCGCCGCCAGCAATCCGCCGATCTCGCTCGTCGCCGCCGCCAGCGAGGTGACGAGGCCGCGCCGGTGACGGGGCGCGCCTTCGAGGAGGTAGGCGACGACGCCGGTGTATTCTCCGCCCACCGCGAAACCCATCACGCAGCGCAGGGCCAACAGCGCCGCGCCGGCTGCTGGGCCGATCTGCGCTGCCGTGGGCAGCAGCGCGGTCAGCAGCATCGCCGCCGTCATCAGCGCCATCGAGGCGAGCAGCGTGGCGCGGCGTCCGCGCCGATCCCCGAAATGGCCGAACACCGCCGCACCGACCGGCCGCATCAGATAAGCCATCGCGAAACCCAGCAGCGCCGTCAGCACCGCGTCTTTACCAAGGAAGAACACCCGCGACAGCACCGTCGCCAGATAGAGGTAGAGCGTGAAGTCGTACCACTCCACCACGGTGGAAAGCGCCGCCAGGGCGAGCGAGCGGCGGTCCAGCGTGGCGGTGGGGGCAGTTGGCATAGGCCTTACAACGCCGCCGCCCCCGACTTGCTCCTTCAGCTCCAGGTCGCTTCGGGCGGCAGGCTCATCAGGATGGCGTCGATGTTGCCGCCGGTCTTCAGGCCGAACAGAGTGCCACGGTCATAGACGAGGTTGAATTCGGCATAGCGGCCGCGCCATTCCAGCTGCTGCGCCTTGTCGGCGGCGGTGAATTCCATGCCCATCCGGCGCCGCACGAGCCTCGGGAACACCGCAAGGAACGCCTCGCCCACGGCCTGCGTGAAGGCAAAATTGGCCTCCCACGCGGCTTCGTCGGGGCATTCGAGGTGATCGTAGAAGATGCCGCCGACGCCGCGATGGACCTTGCGGTGGGGGATGTAGAAGTACTCATCCGCCCAAGCCTTGTAACGCTCGTAATAGTCGGTGCCGTGGGCGTCGCAGGCGGCCTTGAATTCGGCGTGGAACTCTGCGGTATCCTCGTCGTAGGGCAGCGGCGGATTGAGATCGGCGCCACCGCCGAACCACGCCTTCGTCGTCGTGAGGAACCGCGTGTTCATGTGGACCGCCGGGACATGCGGGTTCGCCATGTGTGCGACGAGGCTGATGCCGGTGGCGGTGAAGCCGTTGTTCTCGGCGGAGGCGCCGTTGATCGTCGCCGCGAAATCCTTCGCCAGCCCGCCCGAGACGGTCGAGATGTTGACACCGACCTTTTCGAAGACCTGCCCCTTCATCAACCCGCGCGTACCGCCACCGGTTTCTCCGCCCTCACCCTCGACGGCGGCGCGCTGCCAGGGGGTATAACCGAAAGCCGCGTCGGAACCGGCCTCACGCTCGATCGCCTCGAATTCGGCGCAGATCCGGTCGCGCAAGGTGCGGAACCAGTCGCTGGCGCGCGTCGTGTAGGGAGTCCAGTCCGTCATCGTGTCCTCATGGCAGGTTGCCGCGCTTGTGGCATTCTTCGCTTGGCACGGCGCTTGCCAAATCGGACAAGCTGCGGCAAGGGAAAGCCATGGTTCCCTTTTCGTTCTGCGGCCAGGAGATGGCGCTGCTCGACAGCACCATGAAAGGCGCAAGCGCGCTGTACTGGCCGCGCGAACAGGCTCTGCTGGTCGCCGACCTGCATCTGGAGAAAGCCAGCTTCTTCGCGCGCGGCGGCCAGATGCTGCCCCCCTACGACAGCCGCGAGACGCTGGAGCGTCTGGCAGCGGCAGTGCGGGCGACCGGCGCACGGCGGGTCTTCGCGCTGGGCGACAATTTCCACGACAGCCACGGACCTGACCGGCTAGAGCCGCACGCGGCCGGAATGCTGGCCGCCCTCACCCGCGCGCTCGACTGGGTGTGGATCACCGGCAACCACGACCTTCATCTGGGCGAAGCGGCTGGCGGCATTCGGGTCGAGGAACTGGCACTGGGCGGCCTTGCGCTGCGCCACCAGGCGCTGCCCGGCACGTGCGAGGCGGAAGTCTCCGGCCATTTCCACCCCCGCCTGATGATCGAGGCCCGCGGACGGCGGATCGCACGGCCTTGCGCGGTACGCAGCGAAAACCGGCTGATCCTGCCTGCCTTTGGCGCGCTCACCGGAGGCATGAACGCCGGCGACCCGGCGATCCTGTCCGCGCTCCAGCCGGCCGACGCGATCGAGGCACTGGTGCCGGCACGCGGGCAATTGGTCCGCTATCCGCTCTGGCGCAAAGCCGCCTGAAGGCCTATATGCCCCCTCAGGTCGGTTTTCGACCGGGGCGATCCATATGCGTTGTCACGAAATCCTGCTTTGCGCGGGACGACGAATCGCATTAATGACCGCCGAATCCCGCCACGTCGACGTTAACGACTCAGGAGAACGCATATAGCACCCCCACCCCGGCGCATGATGACGCCACCGGTCAAGAGTGGACCGCGCTACAACAACATGATCCAGACCGACAAGGTTCGCGTCATCGACGAGAACGGTGAAAATCTCGGCGTCATGTACACGCGCCAGGCGATCGAGCAGGCCATGGACGTAGGCCTGGACCTCGTTGAAGTCTCGCCGAACGCCGATCCGCCGGTGTGCAAGTTCCTCGACGTCGGCAAGTACCGCTACGAGGCGCAGAAGAAGGCCAACGCCGCTCGCAAGACGCAGAAGACGCAGGAGATCAAGGAGATCAAGATGCGTCCGAACATCGATGACCATGACTACGACACGAAGATGCGCAATGTCGTGCGCTTCATCGAGGACGGGGACAAGGTCAAGGTGACGCTGCGCTTCCGTGGCCGCGAGCTTTCGCACCAGCAGCTGGGCATGGATCTGCTTCGCCGCGTCCAGCAGGAAGTGGAAGAGATCGCCAAGATCGAGGCTTATCCGCGCATGGAAGGCCGCCAGATGCTGATGGTGCTTTCGCCGAAGTAAGGCGGGCACCGTCGGTTACGACGAGAGCGAGGGGCGTGGCCGATGGCCGCGCCCTTTGTCGTTCGGGGCGGGGGGATGTAATCCACAAGGCCCGCCCGATAAGCATCGTCACCCTGAACTTGTTTCAGGCTCCATTGGGCCGCTTAAGCCTGCGTTTTGTTTCGCCAACGGCACTGTCGGATTGCGGATCACGCTCCGAGTGACGGCGCGCGATGAACCCTGAAACAAGTTCAGGGTGACGAAGGGTGTAAACAGACGCCGGGCGTGTGCCGAGGGGGCTTCGACAAGCTCAGCCTGAGCGGAATTGCGAGGCCTGCTCTACCTCCGCTCACCCTGAGCTTGTCAAAGCCCCGTGAACGAAATCCGGCCCTCAGCCCTTCCACTCGCGGCGTTCTTCGGCCGCGCGCAGCACCTCGTAGGCGAGTTGATAGGTCTGGAACGCCTTGGCGGCCTCGGGATCGTTGGGCTTCACGTCCGGGTGGACTTCCTTCGCCTTCGTGCGCCACGCCTTGCGCACCGCATCGAAGTCCGCATCGGGATCGAGGCCCAGGGCTTCCAGCGCGCGCAGTTCGTCGCGGCTGCGCGAGCCGTCGCCCGAACCGCCCCAGCCATAGTGCTGCGCTTCCTTGTAGCCTGCGGTTTCCGCCTGCTCGCTCGCTTCGCGGGCGGCGGCTTCCTCGGCGTCGAGGCCGGCGAAATAATCCCAGCCCGCGTTGTATTCCGCGGCGTGCTTCTGGCAGAACATCCAGCGATCGCGGCTGTTGGGGCTTTTGGGAGCGGGACATTCACCGCGGTCATTGCAGCCGTGGCGATCGCACAGGCGCACCTCGACAGCCTCGCGCGCGCTGCCATAGCCGCGCCAGCGCGGAAAACCCCAGTCTGCGGATCGGCGTGCGCGGCTCATCAGATCGGCGATACGCCGCGACTCGACGGCGATGCAACCCTCTCGGCGGGCAAAAAACGGACCGGGGGGGGGGCAAAGCCGCGCGCCGGAACCCTGTCAGTCGATGGTGACGGTCACCGCACGGCGGTTCTGCGCCCACGAGGCTTCGTCCGAGCCGAGCGCGATCGGGCGCTCCTTGCCGTAGCTGACGGTGGTGATGCGCGAGGGGTCGATGCCCAGGCTCGCCAGGTAGTTCTTGGCGGCATTGGCGCGGCGCTCACCCAGCGCGATGTTGTATTCGCGGGTGCCGCGCTCGTCGCAGTGGCCCTCGATCGTGGCGCGCTTGTTGGGGTACTGCTGCAGCCACTGCGCCTGCTTGGCGAGTGCGGTCTGGTCCTGCGCATCGACGGTCGATTCGTCGAGGGCGAAGTAGATCGTGTCGGCGCCCATCATCTTGGCGACGAAGTCCGCCTGACTGCCGGGCTGGGCCATGCCGTAGCCGCCGCTCGACTGGCCGGTGTCGGTGCTGGTCGCCGGGCCGGGATCGGGCGGAAGCTGGGCCGGAGCCTTCTTGCCGCAAGCCGAGATCGCAAGAGCGCCCGCAACGACCAGCGCCGTCGCGCCGACGCGGGTGATCCGCAAGGATGAGAGGGAAGAAGGCATCGGCAATCTCCTATGTCGCTCGACCCGATAGAATGGGCGGCATGGTGTGATGGTTCCGTTCAATTCTCTACACAGTCAAGATGAACGTCGGGCAACCTGAACGCGAGGAAACGGCCCCGGATCGCGCCGGAACCGCCAACCTCCTGCATCGAGGCGTAAATCAGGGCCGGATCGGCCCCCATGCCGGGTCCGACGCGCCCACCGGGGTCGGCAGCTTGCGCTCGTTGCGGCCGGTCAGGTCCACCTGCCAGATCGAGGCGAGGCCGCTACGCTGCTCGGTACGGAAGAATTGCACGATCCGCCCGTTCGGCGACCACGTCGGCGCCTCGTCCTGCCACGAGTTCGTGAGGTGGCGCATGCCGCCGCCGTTCGGGTTCATCACCGCGATGCGCAAGTTGCCTGCGATGTGCGTGAAGGCGATCTGGTCGCCGCGCGGGCTCCATTCCGGCGTCGCCGCGCGGCCGCCGAAGAAGCTGATGCGGCGCTGGTTCGAGCCGTCCGAATTCATCACGTAGACCTGCTGGCTGCCCGAACGGTCGCTCTCGAACACGATCTGCGAGCCGTCGGGCGAGTACGAACCGCCGATGTTGATGCCCGGCCCGTTGGTCAGCCGCTGCGGAGTGCCGCCGCCTGCCGAGGAGATGCGATAGATGTCGGTCGTGCCGCCCTTGGCCATCGAATAGAGCACCCACTTGCCGTCCGGCGACCAGCGCGGCGCCAGCGTCGGCGCGCCGGTGCGGGCGATCAGCGTCTGGCGATCGGTGGCGAGATCATAAGAATAGATGCTCGGCTGTCCGTTGAGGTAGGACAGGTACATGATCTTGCTGTAGTCCGGCGAATAGCGCGGGGTCAGCGCCATCGACTGGCCGCTGGTCAGGAAGCGGTGGTTGGCACCGTCCGAATCCATGATCGCGAGGCGCTTCATGCGGTGGTCCTTGGGACCGGTCTCGGCGATATAGGCGATCTTGGAATCGAAGAACGGGCTTTCGCCGGACAGCCGCGAATAGACCATGTCGGCGCACTTGTGCGCGGCGCGGCGCCAGTCGGACGGCGGAACCTGCCAGCCGCCCTTCACCAGCTGCTGCTTGAGCTGCACGTCGTAGAGATAGCAGCCGATCGTCAGGTTGCCGTCGGCGCCCGCGCGCACGAAGCCCTGCACCAGCATGTCGGCGCTGCGCGCGACCCATGGCGTGTAGTCGGGCGCCTGAATCTGGCCATAGGCGGGCTGCGGCAGGCCATCGGGGCCGGAGGGCTTGAACAGGCCGTTGTTCTTGAGATCGCCCGCCACGACTTGCGCCAGCGCCCGGCCGAGCTGGCCGGTGGTGCCCGCATTGGTCCGCGTCGGCACGTCCTGATCGGTGGCGAAGGTGGTGATGGCGATGCCGAGGTCGTTCCAGGCGCTGTCGTCGGACACGGTGACCTCTAGACCGCCATCCTGCGGCGGCGGCGCGTTCACCACGGGTGCCGGGGCGCCTTGCGCGAAGGCCGTACCCGATACCGCCACACTCGTCGTAAGCATCAATCCCAGTGCTAGAATGCGGGTTATCTTCATTGCGATAGCCTTCTGTCAAACGTGGTCGTGACGACCTTCCAGCCCTCGTAGAGATCGTCGGGCAAGTTGAATGGCGCCGCAAGCCTTACCGCGCGCACGGCCTGTTCCTGATGACGCTGCACTTGCGCACGGTTCGAGGCGTTGACGCCGCTGGTGCCGATCACCTCGGGCGCTCCGGCAAGGCTGCCGTCGCGGTTGAGGCGGAAGCGGACCTTGGTGGTCAGCAGTTCGACGTCGGCGCCCTGCGGGGCCTGCCAGTGCGGCTTGAGCTGCCGGTTGATCGCCGCGCCCAGCGCCGAGCGGGCCGAAGGGCCGATCTCGGAGGCAGGCGTGCCGGTCTGCTTGGGCGCGCTGGAGGTGGCGCCGGGGGTGCCGCTCTTGAACGCATCGTCGAAGGCGCTGGTGCCTGCCTTCTTGGGCGGCGTCGCCGAATTGCTCGACCCCGAGGACTGGCCGGCGGGCGCGGGCCTTGTCGCGGGCTTCGAGGCGGGTTGCGGCGAAGGCTTACGGACGATGTCGTCGATCGCGCTCGACTTGCGCGGCGGCGCCTTGGGCGCGGGCTTCGCGGCAGGCTTGGGCGGCGTCGGCTTCGCCTTGGGCGGAGCAGGCTTTGGAGGAGCGGGCTTCGGCTTGGGCTTCTCGACCGGCTTGGGTTTCGGAACCGGCTTGGGCTCGGGTTTCGGCTCAGGCTTCGGCTTTTCCACCACGCGCGGTGCGGGCTCCGGAGCGGGGGCCGGTTCGGGTTCCGCCACAGGTGCGGGCTCGGGCGGCGGCGCGGCGGCCGGTGCGGGCTGGCCAAGTTCCGGGCTCTTGTCCGGGGACGCCTCGCCGGGGTTCGGCGCGGTCGAGGTCATCGCGACCTCGTCGCTGATCGTCACCTCGATGCGCTCGGGCGGCTTGACCACATTGTTCGAGCGCGGGCTGTACAGGATCGCGGCCAGCACCGCGCCGTGCAACAGCACGGCGACGACGAGGCCGACCCGTTCATCCTTGCGCACACCCAGTACCGCCATCAGACCGACCCTACCCGGCGCGCCTTAACCGCCGCTGACATCGGTAACCAGCGAGATCGAGGTGAAGCCGGCGCGGTTGAGTTCGCCCATGACTTCCATCACCCGGCCATAGTCGAGCGCCTTGTCGGCGCGCAGCGTGACCAGCGGCGGCTTGCCGTCGGGACCGGCGGGCGTGGAGGCCAGACGCTCGGGCAGTTCGCCGGACGCGAGTTCGTCCTGCTCGTAGAATACCGCGCCGTCGCGGCGCAGGGTGATGGTGATCTGGCCCTGCTCCTCGCTCATCGCCTTGGCGCGGCTTTCGGGCAGTTCGATCGGCACCGCCGCCTTCAGCAGCGGCGCGGTGACCATGAAGATGATCAGCAGCACCAGCATCACGTCGACGAGCGGCGTGACGTTGATCTCGGCCATCGGCCCGCGCCCGCCGCGCCCTCGCCTGCGGCCTCCGCCGCCCGAGACGCCCATGCCCATCAGCGCTGCTCCAGCTGGCGCGTCAACGCGGCGTGGAGATGGTCGGCGAAGCGCTGCAGGCGCGCCTCGAAGCCGTTCACCTTATGCGAGAAGCGGTTGTAGGCGATGACCGCCGGGATTGCCGCGAACAGGCCGATGGCGGTGGCGAACAGCGCCTCCGAAATGCCCGGCGCGACGACCGCGAGCGAGGAATTCTGCTGTTGGCCGATGTCGAAAAAGCTCTTCATGATGCCCCACACCGTACCGAACAGGCCGACGAAGGGCGCCACCGAGCCGACGGTCGCGAGGAAGTTCAGTCGGTCGGAGAGCTTGTCCGCCTCCTCCCCCACCGACGAGTTCAGGATCGTGGCGATGCGCTGGCGGGCGCCCTCGGCATCGATGCCGGCGCCGACGTTACGCTTGAATTCGCCGAGGCCCGCGCCAGCAACCTTGCCCATCGGCACGTCGCCGCGCTTGCGCTCTTTCTGGTAGGTATCGAAGTTCTGCGCTTCCCAGAAACCCTCCTCGTACTCGTCGCAGCGGCGGGTGATCGCCCCCATGCGCACGATGAAGGTGACGATGATCATCCACACCCACACGCTGGCGAGGACGAGCCCGGCCATGATCGCCTGCACCACGATGTCGGCATCGAGGAACAGTTTCACCGGGTTGAGATGGTTGTCGTCACCGGCGAAGCTGATGGTCGAGGCGAGCAGGTCGAGCGTCATTCTGGTCCTTCCGGGGCCGGAGCGGCGATGGGTTCAAGTGTGGCGAAAGCCTGTTGCCAGGCCTCGGGCTGTCGGCGCGGTCGTCCTTCAGGGCTTATGAACGCGACCTTTACGGCCGCCTCGCATAGCTTGACGTCACCGCGAAATGCGACCTGTCGCAGCACACTGGCGACGCGGCCGGTGCTTTCCGCCCAGGTTTCGATGATAACGGTGTCGCCGAGCCGCGCGGGCGAGAGATAGCGCAAGTTCGCCTCGGCCACGGTGTAGAGGCCGGTGCCCGCCTCCAGCGAGGCGCGCTGGTCGATGCCTAGCACGTCGAGCAGGTCGGAGCGGGCGCGCTCGAACCAGCGCAGGTAGTTGGCGTGATAGACCACTCCGCCCGCGTCGGTGTCCTCGTAGAACACGCGCAAGGGGTAGCGGTGGACTTTGCCGTCGATCACGCCCGATTGAGGCATGAGAGGGGAGGATGGTGCGTCCGTCATTCCGGGCGGTTGTGTAACGGGGCGCAGGGCGACTTCAACCCCGCGAGCGCAGGAACCGGCCCTGGAGGCTGTATTGCGGGGTAAATTTTCGGTGGATTGTCCCTTAGCCGAGGCCATGGGCTCCAGTCGCGGGGGCTTCGACAAGCTCAGCCTGAGCGGAAACAAAGGTATTCCCTCAACCCGCTCAGGCCGAGCTTGTCGAAGCCCCCGCCCACTGCCCACAGAGGGTGGGCAAAAGGCCCTATTCCCCGATCATCTGGAAAAACTGGCGCCCACCGAAGATGTGCACATGCAGATGCGGCACTTCCTGATGGCCGTTCGTTCCCATGTTCACCATGAGGCGATAGCCCGGCCCGTCGAGTTCCAGCTGCCGCGTCACATTGCCCACCGCGCGCATGAAGCCGGCGATCTCAGCATCGTCGGCCTTGGCGGTGAAATCGTCCCACGAGACATAGGCGCCCTTGGGGATCACCAGCACATGAACCGGCGCCTGCGGGCGAATGTCGTTGAAGGCGAGTGCGTGGTCGTCCTCGTAGACTTTCGAGCACGGCAGTTCGCCGCGCAGGATCTTCGCGAAGACGTTGTTGTCGTCGTAAGGCAGCTTCGGATCGATGGGCATCGGGTTCTCCGGTTCAGTCCTTCGGGCGTGCAGCTTTCTCGGCAATTCCCGAGACACCTTCGCGGCGGTCCAGTTCGGCGAGCACGTCGGCCAGCGGCACGTCCTTGGCGCCGAGCAGGACCATGAGGTGAAAGATGAGGTCCGCCGCCTCTCCGACCAGCGTCTGGTGATCCTCGGTCAGCGCGGCGATCACGGTTTCGGTAGCCTCCTCGCCCAGCTTCTGCGCGATCTTGCGCAGGCCTTTGGCGTTGAGCTTGGCGACATAGCTGGAATCGGGATCGGCCGCGCGACGCTCGGCGATCGTGGCTTCGAGGCGTGCGAGAGTGTCGAGGCTGCTCATGCTCAGCCCATGCGGTGCACGGGCCGCGCGGTCAAGAGCGCGTCAGTCCTCGCCGCGCTTGGACGACAGCTTGCGGCCCACGGCGACGCCGACGACGCCAAGGCCGAGCAGCAACATGCTGCTGGGTTCGGGAAGCGGGATGCCCCCTGCGGCATAGGCGGGAACCGGCGCAACGAAAGTCGCGACGAACGCCGGGATATACTTCAACATGGGCACCGCGAATCCTCCTGTTGATCCGAATGGCCTGAAATTGGCCATCGACCACGGGGTGCGATGCAGCAAGTGCCGATCGCGGGTTGTCCCGATGTGGTTCACTCCGTTAGTCGCATTCGACTAACGGCGAACCGTTAACCTTGCCGTGCATTCACCCGCGCGCAGGGATTCCCGCCGCGCGCAGGGCCGAGTGCGCCTCGGCGATGGTGTGCTTGCCGAAGTGGAAGATCGAGGCGGCCAGCACCGCGCTCGCCTTGCCCTCGGTCACGCCTGCCACGAGGTGATCGAGATTGCCGACGCCGCCGCTAGCCACCACCGGGACCGACACGGCCTCCGCAATCATGCGGGTCAGGGCGAGGTCGTAGCCGTTCTGGGTTCCGTCGCCGTCCATGGAGGTGACGAGCAGTTCGCCCGCGCCGTAGTCGGCCAGCTTGATCGCGTGTTCCAGCGCGTCGATGCCGGTCGCCTTGCGGCCGCCGTGGGTGAATATCTCCCACTTTCCGTGGGAAACCTGCCGCGCATCGACCGAAGCGACGATGCACTGCGAGCCGAACTTCTCGGCGATGTCGGCCACCACTTCGGGGCGCGAGACGGCGGCCGAGTTCACCGCCACCTTGTCCGCGCCCGCCCGTAGGAGCGCGCGGGCGTCCTCGGCAGTCCGCACGCCGCCGCCGACGGTCAGGGGCATGAAGCAGACTTCGGCGGTGCGCTGGACCACGTCGAGCAGGGTGCCGCGGCCTTCGTGGCTGGCGGAAATGTCGAGGAAACACAGCTCGTCAGCGCCCGCCGCGTCGTAGGCGCGGGCCTGTTCGACGGGGTCTCCGGCATCCTTGAGGTCGACGAAGTTGACGCCCTTCACCACCCGCCCGTCACGGACGTCGAGGCACGGAATTACGCGGATTCGCACGGTCATTCGGCTTACTCCGGCTTGAAGAACAGCAGCACGGCAAAGACCGCCACAATGCCGCACAAAGCGACATTGAACGCCGTGTAGAGCGCAAACTTGCGCGGATCGGCGGCTTTTGTCGTCACAATCGGATTACGCGCGCGGCTGAACAGCATCAACCGCGCCTTGCCCTCGCGCCAGTCGCGAAACGCAAAGATCGCGGCCGGCACGAAAATGACGAACGCCAGCACCGCCATGAGGCGATTTTCGTTCACCCCTCGCGCTCCGCGAACTGGATCGCGGCGGCGAGGTCGAGGCGGCCGTCGTAGAGCGCGCGGCCGGTGATGACGCCCTCGATCCCGTCCTTGGCGTGGAGCGCCAGCAGCCGGATATCGTCGAGGCCCTTCACGCCGCCCGATGCGATCACCGGCAGGTCGGTGCGGCGGGCGAGATCGACGGTGGCGTCGATGTTGACGCCCTTGAGCAGACCGTCGCGGCCGATGTCGGTGAACAGTAGCGAAGCTACCCCTGCGTCCTCGAAGCGGCGGGCCATGTCGACGATCGAGACGTCGGAGACTTCGGCCCAGCCCTCGGTCGCGACCATGCCGTCGCGCGCGTCCACGGCGACGACGATGCCGCCGGGGAACTCTTTCGCCATGTCCTTGACGAACTGCGGGTCCTTCAGCGCGGCGGTGCCCATGACCACGCGGCTGACGCCAAGGTCGAACCAGCCTGCGACCGCCTCGGGGGTGCGGATGCCGCCACCGAGCTGGACGTGGCCGGGGAAGACCTCGAGGATGGCCTCCACCGCCTCGCGGTTCTCGGCGCGCCCTGCGAAGGAGCCGTCGAGATCGACGACATGGAGGAACTGCGATCCGGCCTCGGCGAACAGCATCGCCTGCGCGGCGGGGTTGTCGCCGTAGACGGTGGCGCGGTCCATGTCGCCTTCGGCGAGGCGCACGACCTGCCCTTGCTTGAGGTCGATGGCGGGGAAGACGATCATGTGCGGCTTTCCTGAAGGTTGCGTGCGGGCTTCGACAAGCTCAGCCTGAGCGGTATTGGTGTAATTCGCGAAAACTCGAAAGCACCACCCTGAATCCGCTCAGGCTGAGCTTGTCGAAGCCCCCGCAGCAAGGCGCTACGGCTTCCATTCCAGGAACCGCGCCAGCAGCGAGAGGCCGTAGCCCTGGCTCTTTTCCGGATGGAACTGCACGCCGACGACATTGTCCTTCGCCACCGCCGCGACGAGGCCGCCGCCGTGGTCGGTCATCGCCGCCACGCATGCGCCGTCATCGGGCTGGAAGTGGTAGGAGTGCAGAAAATACGCCTCGCCCGGATCGATCAGGCCCTGCGCCGGGTCCTTGCGGCCGAGGTTCACGTCGTTCCAGCCCATGTGCGGGATCTTGATCTCGGGGTCGGTACGCTCGATCAGGCGCACTTCGCCCTCGATCCAGTCGAGGCCTTTGGTGACGCCATGCTCCAGCCCGCGCGTGGCGAGCAGCTGCATACCCACGCAGATGCCGAGGAACGGCGCACCGCCGACATGGACGCGCTCGGCCATCGCCTCGACCATGCCGTGAATGCCCCACAAGCCCTCCGCGCAGGCGCGAAACGAGCCTACGCCCGGCAGGACGATGCGGTCGGCCGCGCGCACGACGTCGGGGTTCGCGGTGATCGCCACGTCCTCGGCCCCCGCCGCGCGCAGCGCATTGGCGACCGAGTGCAGGTTGCCCGCGCCGTAGTCGATCAGCGCGAGGGTCATTGGGCCAGAGCCTCCAGCCCTTCGCCGAGGAAGGTCGGCACCCATTCGATCACGTCGACTTTCGCGACGCCGCCCGCGATGAACGGATCGGTGGCCGCCAATGCCTCGATCGCCTCGCGGCTGTCACCCTTCGCGATGATCGCGCCGCCTTCGCGCGGGACCTTGCGGCCCCAGGCGACGAAGTGCCCCTTCCCGCGCCCGGCTTCCAGCCATGCGAGGTGATCGGCCAGCAGGGCATCCACCTCGGCAATGTCGGTGGTGACGTAAGTGAGGTTGAGGATGAAGATCGCCATCAGAGGCTCGCCTGCCCGAGAATGCCCTTGGTCGAGGGGATCGCCCCGCCCTTGCGCGGATCGAGTTCCACCGCGCTGCGCATGGCGCGGGCGAAGCCCTTGAAGATGCCTTCGCAGATGTGGTGATTGTTGGTACCGTAGAGCAGTTCGATGTGCAGGGTGATGCCCACCGCCTGCGCGATCGAGTGGAACCAGTGCTCGACCATCTCGGTGTCGAACTCGCCCAGCTTGTCCTGCGTGAAAGCAGCCTTCCACACGAGGTAGGGGCGGCCCGAAATGTCCAGCGACACGCGGCTCAGCGCCTCGTCCATCGGCGAGTTCACGTCGCCGTAGCGCCCGATCCCCGCCTTGTCGCCCAGCGCCTGCGTTATGGCCTGGCCGATGGCGATGGCGCTGTCCTCGGTCGTGTGGTGCTGGTCGACATGGAGGTCGCCCTTGATGTGGCACTTGATGTCGATCAGCGAGTGGCGGCTGAACTGCTCGATCATGTGGTCGAGGAAGCCGATGCCGGTGGACACGTCATAGGCGCCGGTGCCGTCGAGGTTCACCTCCACGGCGATGTCGGTCTCATGGGTCTTGCGGATGATCGAGGCGGTACGCATGGCCCGTGCCTATATACCTGTACGCGCCGGAATCAATTCAGTCGCGGCACAAGAATGCGGCCTGCGCGTTTATATAGCAATCTTCGGTCGCAAGTGCTTCGAGCTAGGGAAAACCCGGCCCGACATGTTATTTTACGCTCGAACACGCTTGACCGGCCGGAGAACCATGAGCACGTAGGGCGCGATGAACGATACCACAGACAGCCTGATCCCTTACGACGAGATCGTGCAGGAGGCCCTGCGCGCCGTCGTCGGCCGTGTTCTCGGCCAGGTCGAAAGCTCCGGCGGCGTGCTTCCGGGCGGCCACCACTTCTACATCACCTTCAAGACCGGCGCTCCCGGGGTCAGCATTCCCGCCGACCTGCGCGCGCGGTTCCCGGACGAGATGACGATCGTGCTCCAGAACAAGTTCTGGGATCTGGGCGTCTCGGAGAACGGCTTCACCGTCAGCCTCTCGTTCAACGCCATGCCCGCCAAGCTGGACATTCCCTTCTCGGCGATCACCGCCTTCGTCGATCCGGCGGTGGACTTCGGCCTGCAGTTTCAGGCCATGGTCGAGGACGAGGCCGACGAGCCCGCCCCGGCTGAGAACGATGCGGAACGCGATGTGGCGTCGCGCATTACTCCCAGCGAAGACGGCTCCAACGTCGTCTCGGTGGATTTCGGCAAGAAGAAATGACCGGGCTCGCCCGGTAGAGCAGGGCGAAAGATGGCAACGGTTCTGAAAGATAGCGCCAGGAAGGCCGCCAGCGTCGTCGCGGCACCCGCCAAGGGACTGAAGACGCTGGCCGACAACGGCGGCGAGCTGCACGGGCCGAGCCCGAACCCCGCCACCAACCTCATCATCGCCGACATCGCCCTGCGCACCGCCACCACCATCATGCGCCGCAGCGTGGAACGCGGCGTGCTGGGCGCGAGCTATTCGCCCAAGAAGGCCAAGTCGATCCTCAAGGGGCGGACCATGGGCGAAACGCTGCTGCACGGCGCGCTGGCCCGAGTCGCGCTGGGATCGGTGCCGGGGGCGCTGGTCGTCGGCGGCGCGCTGGTGGCCAAGACGCTCTACGATCGCAGCCGCTCACGCCAGGCGCGCGCGGAGGGTGCCGATCAGTTGCAGAACATGGCCGAGGACGGGGCGGAAGAGGTCTGAAACGCCCGGTTGGCGCGCGCGGCGGGGGCTTCGACAAGCTCAGCCTGAGCGGTGTTGAGAGCAGGTCTTTAATTCCCGCTCAGGCTGAGCTTGTCGAAGCCCCCGCGTCACACGAACACGAATCCTTGATTCCCGCGCCAACCATCGGCATCGGGGGCCATGGTCCAGTCCACTCCCTCTCCCGACACCACCGGCACGCTTGCACGGCGCGGTCTCATGTTCATCCTGTCCTCCCCCTCGGGCGCGGGCAAGACGACGATCGCGCGCATGCTGCTGGAGCACGATCCGCAACTGCGCAACTCGGTGTCCTGCACCACCCGCCAGCCCCGCCCCGGCGAGATCGACGGCGAGCACTACCACTTCATCACCCACGAACAGTTCGACCGCATGGTCGAGGCGGGCGAGTTCCTGGAGTGGGCCACCGTCTTCGGGCAAAGCTACGGCACCCCCAAGGCGCAGGTTAAGGCAGGGCTGAAGGACGGCGTCGACTACATGTTCGACATCGACTGGCAGGGCACGCAGCAGCTCTATCAAAAGCTGGAGCGCGACGTGGTCCGCGTGTTCCTGCTCCCCCCCAGCATCGAGGAACTGCGCCGCCGCCTGACCGGCCGGGGCACTGACAGCGCCGAAGTGATCCACGGCCGCATGGAGCGCGCGCGCTCGGAAATCAGCCACTGGGACGGCTACGACTATGTCGTGGTCAACGACGACATCGCCAGCTGCTTCGAGGAAGTGAAGAAGATCCTCCACGCCGAACGCCTGCGCCGCGCGAGGCAGACGGGCCTGATCGGCTTCGTGCGCGAACTGATGCAGCCGGACGATTGAGGGGCCTCGCGCTGTAACGCGGGGGCTTCGACAAGCTCAGCCTGAGCGGGTTTGAGAGCCGGTCTTTAAATCCCGCTC
>NZ_JBMDIO010000079.1:0-4363 GCF_057808725.1 Novosphingobium sp. FG90 | reverse complement strand
ACGAAGTGCCCGCACCTTCTAGAAAGGCTAATTTTAAATTTTTAAATTATAATTATCAATACTTGTAAGATAATTGAAGGGCAAGAGTGCGCGGTCGATTCAGCATGACGTACGCGCCGTTGCTGACGAATGTCATAGGAACTGAATACTCGATGACGTCTTTGCTGGTCAGGTTACGCCCAATGAATGCAGCTTCCCACCCGCCACTGCTGGCCAGCGCTATGCGGGCATTCAGGAAAGCGTAGCCGTTGGAATAAGGGACCACATTGTTTGGCTTGCCGGGAAAGCCAATCGTGTTTTCTTCGTTGGCAAGATACAGGCCGCTGCGGAATTCGACGCCAATGTCTGCTTTTACTGTCAGATCATCGCTCAGCGGTTGGCTGGCGTTCACGCCGGCATTGCCACTCCACTTCGGCGCGCCCGGTGGGCGCAGGCCCAGCGGCTTGCGCTTGGTATCGGCATAGCTGAGCTGGCCCGAGAAGCGCAGGCCTGGGAACAGCTGGAGTCCGATTTCCGCTTCAGCGCCGCGTGAACGTAGATCTTCGGCGGTAATTACGAACATTGAGCCGTTAAAGGTGGATTGCTGGAAGTTCTTGATATCGGTCTGGAACAGCGTGAGGTTCAGGAACCCGCCATGCGGAAGCGTCAACTTCTCGCCAACTTCGAATGTCTGCGCCGTTTCTTTGTTATACTCAGTCGCAGCCGCTCCAGCGGCGGTTGCCGCTTGCGTGGTCACGTTGCTGAAACCGCCTCCCTTCGTCCCCTTGGAGAACGAAGCGTAAAGCATGAGGTCGTTGGTGGCTTTCCAGTTCAAGCCGATCGAACCGTCTATATTGTTCTCACGGCGCGCCAGCAGGGTGGGGGCGAATGGCTGGTAAAGAACTGCTGTCAACGGGCCGGCTCGCAAAGTCTGGCGAGCCATTTCGGCCGAGCGTTTTTCGTTCGTATACCGAACGCCGCCGCTTAGGGTCAGAGCATCAGTGAAGTGCATATTGAGCTGCGCAAAGCCAGCAAGGTCGCGTGTGCGCTGCGTGTCCTGCGTCGTGAAATGACCAAGCAGATTGAACAGGCCCGGCTGGCCCGTTACCGCGCCTGGCCCAGTGGAGGGGCAGCCGATGCATTGCGAATTGATATCGTCGTTATAGAGCCACTTTTCATGGAAGTACGCGCCACCGATGACGTAGTCGAGAAATTGTCCGTCTGCGGGCGACGACAGGCGCAGTTCCTGTTGGAACTGGCGATTGCCTTGATAATATAACGTAGGCAGGTAATCGCCCGGAAGTAGATCCGTGTCGCGTAAGCGCGATGAATCAAATGCGGAGTAGGCAGTGACCGATGTTACAGTCATGCCGTTATTCAACTCGTAGTTGATCGTGCCGATTGCGCGATGGCCATGGGTGTGGTCATAGCTCTGCTCGCCAGTGGGCGAGCCTTCCGACTGTGTGCGGTTTGCGCCGATTTCAAGGCCCGGATACCCGGCAAGAGCGGAAAGGCGGGCTGCGTTGCCGTTGGGGTCGCTGTAAATTTCCCATGGAAGCCCGCGTTGGCGGACACGAAAATACTGGTAGGACAACGTTATGTCGAGGGCGTCGGTAGGTGTGTAGTTCAGAGTGACGCGGCCAGCCAGATTGCGCGTTCGTGGTACGTCGTTGTCGAAGAAGGTGTTATGAACGTAACCCTTCTGCTCGTCATATTTGCCGGCGACGCGCATTTTCAGGTTTTCGCTGATAGGGATGTCGATGCCGGCTTCCACGGTGTTGGAGCCGAATTCGAATTCATGCGTGGCAATGATGTTAGCAGCGAAAGTGTCGCCCGGTTTCCGCGTTGTCAGGCTGATCGCGCCTAGGCTGGTGTTCTTGGAAAGAAGGGACGCTTGTGCGCCACGAATTACTTCCACGCGGTCAAAGTCGAACAGCGCGGCGTTGAATTCGGGGCCACGTCCGGCATAGGTGCCATCGACGAAGGTCGCCACGGACTGTTCGAAGGCGTCGATCGCAGTTCCCGTTCCGAGACCGCGCAGCGTCAGGTTGACCAGATTGTTCGGCGTCTTGCGGATAACCAATCCAGAGGTAACCGACTGGAGATTCTCGATGGCTCCCAGGTTCTGGGCCTGCAATTTCTCGCCACTCAATACCGAAACCGAAAGTGGCACATCCTGAAGCGATTCTGCGCGCTTGCGGGCGGTGACCACAATCTCGGACACGTCGTCGCCTGCCGCATTACTCCGCGATTTTTGCTTATCCTGCGCGTGGACCGGGCTTGTCGCCAGCATCGCCACGATGGCGAGACTGCTGGGAAGCAGTACCTTTTTCATCATCGTCTCCCTAATCTTGTTCTCTATTTGGCTAGGCGGGAACCCGGCAATCCAGCGAATGCGCCACCTAGCGGAACCTGTCTCGCATCCTGCGGTCAGCTTCGTCTGTTGCCCGCGCCTTGCTTCATAAAACATTCGCTCGAACTAGACAATTGAAGATTTTTCGTTCTTCCATAATATGAGAATAAATCATAAGTTATTGTATAAAATAGAAAATATGTCGGACTTGTAGCGTTGACCGATGTGATGTATGCGTTGGGATAAGAAACATCTGTTTTACCTAGTTATGAGGGGTGAGGCGATCAAATGCGAATCAGATCCGGGACCGAGGCAGCGCAGTTAGAATGCGAAGGAGCGCACGCATGATCCAATCCGCCGCAACACAACTGCCCAGAAGCTTTGATGAATTCTCGGCGGACTGGTTTACAGGCGCTCTTGCAGAGAAATATCCAGGCGTAATTGTCGCACGTATCAGGCGAAGCGGCGAGCGCGTGGGCACTTCGGCGTCTTGCCGGTTCGAGATCGACTACGCCGATCCGGGGGCGGGCGCTCCGCCGCCTCCTGCCGTCTACGTCAAAGGCGGGTTCACCGAGGCGCAATTGCAGCGCTACTGGATGGTGCTTCAGCAGGAGGCGCGTTTCTACGACGAACTTGCTCCCGACGTGCCGATGCACATCCCGCGCCATTATTACGCGCGGATCGATGATAGCCGGCAGGGTATCACGGTTCTGGAGGATCTGGCGCTGCGGGGAGTAACGTTCGGCTACTGGGGGCGTCTGTCGGTGGATCAGGTCGCGACGCTGCTTGAACAGTTCGCAGCGATGCACGCGCAGTGGCTGAATGATCCGCGCCTCCCGTCGCTTCAGGGGTGGGAGGCGCCGCAACGCGGTTTCCTGAAGTACCTGGTGCGGGACAAACATTGGGAAGAACTGAGCGCTCGCCCTTATGGCGCAAGGTTGCTGGAGGCGGTGCCCGAACCCGGTATGATCCGTAGTGCCCTGGACCGCATGTGGGCGCTGAACGATGCCGCCCCGCGTACTCTCGTTCACGGTGATGCGCATGGTGGCAATATGTTCTTCGAGAAGGACGGTCGCGCGGGGACGCTGGATTTCCAGCTCTGCTTTGGTGGCACCGGGATGCACGACGCTTCCTGGCTTATTGTCAGCGGGCTGGGCATAGAAGATCGCCGGGCGGAGGAAAGGCGGTTATTGGACGTCTATCTCGCAGCAATGGTCGCTCGCGGCGTGGACATGCCGGATCGCGACGCACTGTGGCTCACACATCGGCAGCAAATGGCGCACGCCTTCGTTTCAGGCGCGTGCGAGCCGATCGAATCCGGCCCTTACGAGATGATTTGCGCGGCCGCGGAAGTGACCATCGCCGCCGCGCGCGATCACGATGTCCTTGGCGCGCTGGATGTGCCGCGCAGCTAGCCATGCAGGGGAGGTGACACCGCCGCCATGGACTTGCAGGCCCGCCCGTTCCGCGCCTTCGTCACCATTGCGGAGGCTGGGTCATTCCGGCAGGCGTCGGCGCGTCTGAATATCAGTCAGCCAGCGCTGTCCGCACAAATCCGAGAGATGGAGCGTCAGCTCGGTTTCGACCTGTTCGACCGCACCGGGCGGCGCGTTGCACTGACGCCGGAAGGGTCCCGCTTTCTGGACTGGGCGCGGCGTCTCGTGCTGGAGACGGACTGGGTTCATCAGGCGGCACGTTCGATTCGGACACACGAGTTGCGTATCGGCGCGGTTCACCATAGCGACCGGATTGCCGAACGCTGTGCTCTGGTGGAAGGGTTTATTCGTGCCAATCCGCAAGTGCCGGTGCGTGTGCTCGCGCGAAGCCAAGCACAACTGCAGCAGGATCTTGCGAGTAATGCAATCGACTTTGCGATTACGCTGGAGCCGGTCGAGACGGTATGCCTGACATCTTCGCTTGATCGCGGCGCGGCGGTGGAGTTGCAACGCCACGTGATCGGCACGCGCCCGCTGACGGTTAGCGTCCGCGCTCGTGGTGTAATTTCCGGTGTAGGCGATGGTGTATTCCGGG
>NZ_JBMDIO010000078.1:0-4716 GCF_057808725.1 Novosphingobium sp. FG90 | reverse complement strand
CTGACGATGGCCCACGGCCACAGCCGAAATTACACCACCTTGACGGACGCGACCGGCGCGACCCTTCGGGCACGGCTCTATCTCCGCGTGACCGCTCCGACCAAGCCCGCAAGCGGTCTTGGCGCATAAGCGTGACGATCCTCGCGTGAGGCAGGGGCCTTGCCCCTGCCCTGTCGTGCCGGCGTGCGCCGGCGTGTCGTTTATTTGCGTGGGGAGAGGGCGTTCCGTCCCCCTCTCCCCAGCAACGGGAATCAGCGGGACCGGGTTGGCGCGAAGCGCCCGCCCGCACCACTCCCGCAGATTCCCGCTGCCCCCCTCTCCTGTCGTCGTTCTTGGGCGTCCGTGTTCCGGCCGATGGCACGGCCATCGCCGGACAGGCGATTTGAAGGGAGTAAAAACGATGACGCAGGACAACCGGGAAAGCTGGCTCAATGCGGTGGCGGCGGGCATGGCCCCGCTGTTCGAGGCGCTGGACGCCCCCCTGCCCGCGCATATCCGCGTGGCGATCGGCTTCACCAGCACGGGCCGCAAGGGCAAGGCGATCGGCGAGTGCTGGGACAACCGGCTTAGTGCAGATGGGCATTTTGAAATCTTTATCCGTCCCGACCTCGCCCACGCGGCCGACGCCATGCCGGCGCAGATCGCGGCGATCCTCGCGCATGAACTGGTCCACGCGGCCGTGGGCATCCCGGCAGGGCATGGGAAGGCGTTTAAACGGGTCGCCCTTGGCCTTGGCCTGGTCGGGCCGATGCGGGCGACGACACCGGGCGAGGCGTTTCTTGTCGCTATCGCGCCGATCCTAAAAGCCGTTGGCCCCCTCCCCCATGCCCGTCTCGATACGGACGGCGAATCCACCGCTCCCAAGAAGCAGAAAACCCGGATGCTCAAATGTGAGTGCGCGACGTGCGGCTATACGGTGAGGACCGCGCGCAAGTGGCTTGAGCTGGCCGGAGCGCCGCTTTGCCCGATCGAGGATCATGGCCAGATGGAGCACGAACCGCTGGACGACGAGGACGAGGGGGAGGGCGGCGAATAATCGCCGCCATCAAATGTATATCGCCTAGCATTACAAACGCTGCTATATAGCGCGCACATTGCCAGCGGAGCGAGAGCGGAATGATATTGGCGGTCGGAAACACCAAGGGCGGCGTCGGCAAGACCACGCTCGCCGTGAACCTCGCGGTCGCGCGCGCGCTTGCGGGCCGCGACCTTCTGCTAGTGGACGGCGACGAGCAGGGAACCGCCCTTACCTTCACGGAGCTGCGCGCCGAGCGGCTTGGCGAGGCTGGCTATACCGCCGTCGCGCTCACTGGCGCGGCTCTTCGCAGCCAGGTCCGCCAGCTCGCCCCCAAATATGATGACATCATCATCGACGTAGGCGGACGCGATACCGGCTCGCTGCGCGCCGCGCTCACCGTGGCCGACACGCTGCTGGTGCCGGTGCAGCCGCGCAGCTTTGACGTGTGGGCGCTCGACCAGGTGGCGGCGCTGGTGGCCGAGGCGCGCGAGATCAACGAGGGGCTGCGCGCCGTCGCGGTCCTCAACGGCGCGGACCCGCAGGGCGGCGACAATGAGGCGGCCTTGCAGATGATCGGCGATATTGAGGGGATCGAGGTGCTGCCCACGTCGATCGTGCGCCGCAAAGCGTTCCCGAACGCGGCGGCCGAGGGCAGGGCGGTGGTCGAGCAATCCCCGCGCGACGCCAAGGCGATAGACGAGCTGGCCGCATTGGTCAGTGCGGTATTTGTATAGCATAATGATAGCGGAGTGAATGAAAATGGCTATCGCTCGTAAACCGAATAGCAAGCCCAAGCCGCCCGTTACCGACGACGCGGCCGACGCCTTCATAGCCGGTGCCGCGAAACCGACAGCGCCGGCGATCACGGAGGCGGCCGAGGACGGGCCGCGCAAGTCGCCGGTCATGTTGCGGTTCGATCGCGCTTTGCTGGCGAAGGTCGATGCGGCGGCGAAGCGGCGCGGGATCAGCCGCAGCGCATGGATTCAGTTCACGGTGAGCCGCGCGCTCGATGCTGGCGAGGGATAGGGCCGGCGAGGAGATGGGCGTCGCAGGCTAGGCAGGCGCAGCGCGCGAAAAGTGAGTTGGACACCTCGAAAAACCCGTGGCGCCTGAGGGCCTGAAGTGATTCACTGCCTTTGCGCGATAGCGGAGGCGATGATGGCAGGGCAGCCGGGTTTCTTCGATCTTTCGGACCGATATGAGGCATTGAGCGCTGCGGGCGATCCGCTGGAGCGTCTGGCGGCCGTCGTGGACTTCGAGGTTTTCCGAGGACCGCTGGTAGCCGCGCTGCGCCGTAATCCTCGCGGCAGGGGTGGCCGCCCGCCGTTCGACCCGGTCCTCATGTTCAAGATCCTCGTGCTGCAGGCGCTCTACTCGCTTTCTGACGAAGCGACCGAGTTTCAGATCAAGGACCGCCTCTCGTTCCAGCGCTTTCTGGGGCTAGGCCTGGATGGCACGGTGCCCGATGCGACGACAGTGTGGCTGTTCCGGGAGCGTCTGGTGAAGGCCAGGGCCATCGACAGGCTCTTTGCCCGCTTCGATGCCGCCCTCACGGACCGGGGCTATCTCGCCATGGGCGGGCAGATCATCGATGCCACCGTTGTACCCGCCCCGAAGCAGCGGAACACCGAGGAGGAGAAGGCGGCCATCAAGGAGGGCCGGATACCCGAGCGCTGGCAGAATAACCCTGCGAAGATCCGGCAAAAGGATCGCGATGCCCGCTGGAGCGTGAAGTACGCCAAGGCCAAGGTGAAGGAAGGCGCGGACCCCAAGGCCTTTAAGCCGGTCGATCTGGCCATCCCGATGTTCGGCTACAAGAACCATATCGGCATCGACCGGGCGCATGGCCTGATCCGCACCTGGGATGCCAGCGCTGCCAATGCCCACGACGGCGCGCGATTGCCGACGCTGATCAGCCGGGGCAACACGGCTTCGGGCGTATGGGCCGATACGGCCTACCGCTCGAAGAAGAACGAGGCCTTCCTCGCCAAAGGCATGTTCACCAGCCACATCCACCAGCGCAAGCCGCACCGCCGAGCGATGCCTGAGCGTATTGCACGCGCCAATGCCAAGCGGTCCGCGGTCCGCTCCGCCGTCGAGCACGTCTTTGCCGGGCAAAAGCACCGCATGGGTCTGGTGGTGCGCACCATCGGCATTGCTCGTGCCCGTATCAAGATCGGCATGACCAACCTTGCCTATAACTTCCAGCGCCTGGCCTGGCTCGAGGGGCGAATTGGGGGGCATGCCGAGATAAAGGGAAAATTCACTCACTTCGCGCGTAATCAATTGATTATTAGGTCTTTTCTAGATCGCGCGCGCCTCGCCTGATCGTGGACTATCTTTTCTGATTCGTCAGAAAAGGAGGTCCTATGGCTTCATTAGAGCGCACGGCGTACCCCACTCTGTCAAAGGCATATTCAAAAGCTGAGCTGCAGCGTGATTTCTCCTTCTCAGATGATGAGATTAAGTGGGTACGAAGCAAGTCCAAGGCCCCCTTTCACCTGAATCTCGCCGTTCTCCTGAAGACCTTTCAGGTACTCCGATATTTTCCTGATATCACCGACATACCTGATCAACTGGTGGAGTTCATTCGCGGAGAATTAGGTCAGCGTAGCAAGGTCAAACTCGCGGAATACAAGTGGTTTCAGCAATATCGCCACATGAACGCGATCCGAGCTCGCCTCCGTGTGACTGCATTCTACGGATCTGATGCTATCGAGCTCGCCGAGCGGCATGCCAAAGCAATGTCGTTCGTGCTTGATCAGCGTGCCGACATCATCAACTCCGTGATTGAAGAACTGATCCGCCAGGATTATGAGCTTCCTGCGTACTCGACCCTGAATGATCTCGCTGAGCGGATTCATGCCGATTCCCAAGAGGCAATATTCAACCTGGTGGTAACCCGAACCCCAATCGAGGTGATCCACAAGCTGAAGGATCTGCTCGACACTGACTTCGGTCGGCGTCAGAGCGACTTCAATTCACTGAAACAGGCACCCAAGAAGCCATCTCGCAAGCACCTGGAGGTGCTGATCGACCACTTGGCCTGGCTAGAGAGCTTCGGGGATCTGGAAGCCATTTTTGAAGGGATAGTCGACACCAAGATCCGTCACTTCGCCGCCCAAGCCGCGGCGTCGGACGTTTCCGAGCTGAAGGACTGCTCGTTACCGAAACGCTACACGCTGATGCTGGCTTTGATCTACCGCTTGCGTGTGCGGACACGAGATCATCTGGCCGAGATGTTCATCCGACGGATTTCGACGATTCATAAACGCGCCAAGGAGGAGTTGGAGCAAATCCAGGCTAGACAACGCCAGAAGCTGGAGCAGTTGGCGGCGACCCTGGACGGCGTGGTGCAGATTCTGGTTCAAGAACCGGATGATCAGGAGGCCGGCAGCCTGATTCGCGAATACCTCTCCCCCGATGGCAATCTGGATCGGTTGCGCGAGACTTGCGCCGAAGTTCAGGCTACCGGTGGTAACAACTACCTGCCGCTGATCTGGAAGCACTTCAGATCCCATCGATCGCTGTTGTTCCGCCTCAGCCACCTTCTTCAACTGGAGCCCACGACTCAGGATCGGTCGCTGACTCAGGCACTTCAATTGATCCAGGACAGCGAAAATCTACATCGCGAATGGATCGACGTGAGAACGGCGGAGCAATATTCGGCCACGCTAGCGGCGGGATAGTCCCGCTGC
>NZ_JBMDIO010000077.1:0-4983 GCF_057808725.1 Novosphingobium sp. FG90 | reverse complement strand
GTAGCTATCTCATAACCTGAAGGTCGTAGGTTCAAATCCTACCCCCGCAACCATCGATACTTGTAATTGGCTGTCCTCAGAATCCGTCGACCTAAGTCCCGCCTTTGAGCGGGCTTTCCGCTGTCTGTGCGCGATCGATAGCATGCCCGCCAGATCGCCTCGGACCTCGATTTCCAGGCTGTCGCCTACTGGCGTGAGTGTTATTTCGTCGATCAATGATCGGATGATCTCTGATGCTTCGAAGCGTTTGGCTTCGTCGGCATGGTCGAGCGTCTTTGCCAAATTGTCGAGCTGCGCGCGGTAGTGGTGCGCCATGCTCGGATGTAGGAGCGGAGGCGGTTGATCGCCGTCATCCAATTCGCGCTGGAGTACCTTCATACGCGCTTCCATCGCCAGCATCTTGGCATTGATCTTATCTGCGGTTCCGCCGGCAAGAATGAGATCGACCATCTTTTCGAGATCACGGTCGATCTTCTTTATCTCGGCCTCTGCCGATTCTCTTCCGGCAGCTGCAAGTCGCCGAATGTTGTTTGTCTCCCTTGTGAATTCCGCGCAAAATTCAGCAAACAGGGATGGGTCCATAAGATGGCCGCGCAGCGCGGCCAGAACGCGTTCCTCCAGGTGGTCGCGCCGCATGGTTCGACGGTTGCTGCAAGTGCCTTTGTTCCATGCCGATGAGCAGCCGAGGCCAGTTGCTGAGGTAACCGAGTAGGTCCCTCCACAGGATCCACACTTCAGCAGACCTGAAAGTAAATATCTCTGCCGGCGACGCTGCCATAACGGCAGGGGAGAACTGCAGTCGCTTTGTGGTCCGATCGCACATTTCGCTTGGCGATCCTTGACCTTCTTCCAGAGATCGCCATCAACGATGCGGAGATCCGGAACTTCCTGGATAACCCACTCTTCTTCAGGATTCGGGCGTGACTGGCGCCTTCCAGTATCCGGATCCTTGACGAAGCGCAGTCGGTTCCAGATTATCCTTCCGATATACATCTCATTGTTGAGTATGCCGGTACCTCTCTTGGGATTTCCGTTGATTGTACTTGCACCCCAGGCGCCACCTGAAGGGCCGGGAATTCCCTCTGCGTTCAGCCTGTACGCGATCCGCTGCCCGGACTTTCCAGCAGCGTATTCACGAAAGATACGTCGAACGATATCGGCTTGCTGTGGGTTAATCGATCGATCGCCACGATCCAATTCGCCGTTTGCCAAGAGACGTCTGACAACGTCATAACCATAGGAGTTACCGCCGCCTGATTTACCTAGTTCTACGCGTCCACGCAGGCCGCGGCGCGTCTTGTCGGCCAGGTCTTTCAGGAACAGTGCATTCATAGTGCCTTTGAGGCCGACATGCAGATGCGTGACTTCGCCTTCAGACAGAGTAATGATCTTCACGTCAGAATAGGCCATTCGTTTAAAAAGGCCTGCAATATCCTCCTGGTCCCGGGAGAGCCGGTCCATTGCTTCAGCCAGGACGATATGAAACCGACCGCGGTTTGCATCACTCATCAAGGCTTGCATGCCTGGTCGCAACAACGAGGCACCCGAAATCGCATGGTCGGTGTATTCTTCGGCGATTTGCCATCCCTGCTTTTCGGCGTGAATGCGGCAGATGCGTAGTTGATCAGCGATCGAGGCATCGCGCTGGTTATTAGAAGAATAGCGGGCGTAGATCGCAACTTTCACAGCGCAAGGCCTCATTTCTCAGGAGCGGTCAAGCGGCTGCTCCTCATTCATCTCCTGATACGCTTCGCGTGCGGCTATTCTGGCAAGCAGGCGAACCAACTCAATCAAACGACGATCTGAGCAACCACGGTGACTCTCGGATGTAAGCCGGCACCCCTGCGTCGAATGGGGCGGCGTCACCCGTCGTCTGCGGTGGCCCACCGTCATGGTCGCGCTGTTTGCGAGATTTTGCAAGCCACCCCAACTTGCGCGATTCCCCTACGATATAAAGGGTCATGCGAAGGTCGCCTAATCACCAGATCGACCGTCAGTCGTAGGGGAGAGGATCGTTGCATCACAGCTGTCCTTGGTCCGTGAGATACCAGAGAACAGCCAATCAGAAACACGGGGAAGGGCAGGGGCATTTCAGTGCCGATTTGCGGCCGAAGCGCCGAAATGCGCTAGCACGTGTCAATTTTAGACGCCGATCACCCCGCTAAGGGGGTTAATTTTGCACGCCGCTCCACAGTAACAGCCCTCAAGCGCTGTCCGCACCTTGTGTTCGTCCCACCACGCTTTGATGTCTACAAAGAGGTTTCGCGGCAAATCCACGCGATTTTCGCCGACTACACTGATCTGATCCAGCCTCTGTCGCTTGATGAGGCGTATCTCGACGTCACTGCCAACAGGCGCGGTCTGCCGTCAGCGTGGCTGACCGCGAAGGAAATCCGGGCGAGGATACTCGAGGAGACTGGCCTCACGGCATCGGCCGGCATCTCGTATAACAAGTTCCTTGCGAAGCTCGCTTCCGACCAACGTAAGCCGAATGGTCAGTTCGCCGTGACACCGGACATGGGGGAAAGTTGGGTGGAAACGCTGCCGGTTTCGCGTTTCCATGGAGTGGGACCAGTGACGGCCCGTAAGATGGCCGCATTGGGGATAGAGAGCGGCGGCGATCTGAGGGCAAAATCTCTGGATTTCCTTCAGCGTCATTTCGGCAGTTCAGCGCGGTGGTACCATGGTATTGCCCGCGGCATCGACGACCGCCTGGTCAACCCAGACCGCGAGCGAAAGTCCTCAGGCTCCGAAACGACGTTTGACAGGGACCTATTTGGCAGCGATGAAATCGAAGCCGGGGTTCTTGGGCAAGCTGACGATGTCTGGGCGTGGTGCGAGCGGGCTCAAGCATTTGGTCGCACCGTAACGGTCAAGGTCAAATTCGCGGACTTTAAGCAGGTTACTCGCAGCCGCACTTTTAACGCTGTCGTCGACGGGCAAGGCGCGCTGCGAGAGGTAAGCCTCGCGCTAATTCGTTCAGTTCTTCCGACTGCCAAGGGGGTGCGTCTGGTTGGAGTCAGCGTTTCGAACTTCGGCGAGAAGATCTCCGAACCTGTATTGCCACTCTTTTCTGGTGACGCTGCGGCGGAGTGCTGAGCGATGGTATGGCCCGAAACCAGCATTTGAATGCCGTGTCACTGCCTCGGCCGCGATCGGAATACTGACATCGTTGACGCAAGCTTAGCTGGTCGGAAACGACAGAAGTCCCGGCACCTTCGGCAAGGCCGCCGTCGTGGCCTTGCAGGCGGGTACTCAGCCAAGCCCCAGCAGCGCGAGTAGTCTGAATGGCCGAAAGGCGAATGTCCGGTTCGCCGCCGAACCATAAGGATAGCTGACATTCGAGCGGGTTTCGGGCCCACTGCGTTTTAGGTCTGGTCCGGCATAGCCCTTACCTTGGCGGCGAACCGGTCAATGCCAAATGGCTTTGCGAGGAATTCGGTGCCGGGATCGAGCTGACTGTTATGAACCACAGCGTTGCGGGTGTATCCCGTGGTGTAGATCATCTTGACGTCGGGAAGAATGGCTTGCGCCCGATCGGCAGGTTCCGATACCCGGCATGATGCGGCGACCATGGCCAGCGCCGCCCTATCGCTTGCGTGGCGGATCAAAGAGACGACTCAACTCGATGTGCAATGTGTGAGCGGGCTCAATTCCGCAACACCCCCCGTGCGTCTCGCATTCGGTATCAGTCACAAGTTCCGAACTGGCGACCCGGCGAAGGGCCGGGCCGCCAGGATATCTTAAGCGATGCCGGCGCCGCCGGTCACGCCATAGACTTCTCCCGTGATGTAACTGGCCTCCTGCGAAGCGAGGAGCACGTAAACGGGCGCAATTTCTACCGGCTGCCCGGGACGACCGAACTGGCTCTGCTCGCCAAACTTGGCGACCTTTTCCTGAGGCTGGCCACCACTAGGCTGCAGCACAGTCCAGAACGGACCAGGGGCCACGACGTTGGCCCGAATGCCTTTTTCGATCAATTGTTTTGCAAGTGCCTTTGTATAGGCGACGATGCCCGCCTTGGTCGTGGCATAGTCCAGCAGAATATCGGACGGCTCATAGGCCTGAACCGACGCCGTCGTTATGACTGATGCGCCCGCGGGCAGGTGAGGAACGGCAGCCTGGGCAATCCAGTGCAATGCGTAGAGATTGGTTTTGAGGGTCTTGTCGAAATCCTGCGAACTGACCTCGGCAACGCTCTCGCGAAATTGCTGGCGACCGGCATTGATGACCAGGATATCCAGGCCGCCAAGTCCGCTCACTGCGTCCTCGACCAGCTGCTTGCTCCAGGCCTCGTCGGTAATATCGCCGGGCAAAGCCACGGCTTTGCGGCCTTCAGCTTCGATGAGGGCAAGGACTTCCTTCGCGTCCTTTTCCTCGTCAGGCAGGTAGGCAATGGCGACATCTGCACCTTCGCGCGCGTAAGCGATTGCAGCAGCACGCCCGATACCGGAATCGCCCCCTGTGATGAGAGCCTTTCGTCCTTTGAGCTTGCCGGCCCCGACATAGCTGTCCTCGCCATGATCAGGCTTGGGGTCCATTTCCGCGGCAACGCCGGGCGCCGTCTGCGGCTGTTCTGGAAACGGGGGCTGCGGATACTGTGTGCGAGGATCTTGCAGTGCGAGGCGGTCGGTCATGAACGCTCCTGTCATTTGGATGGGCCCGCTCTCGGAAGCGGGCAGGCAAGAACCAAAACAGCCGCGATGTGCCTGGTTCCATATCTCATCCAGTCCGGCGCCGAAGATGCGCCAGGGCGTTCTTCGGCAGACGCTGCCCGACAAGAATACCCTTTGTTCATGAACGGCGTGCTGCTGGCCCTGTCACGACGCTGACAGTTCCGAATTGGCCCGATCGCCACCACGCCTTGTCATTTATCGATGCGGGGTAATTTGATACGGCAAGTCTGGATTAACGGAGTCATCCATTAACCCGGGTTATTCACGAGCCCGCCGCTCTGGTGTGTCCCGAGTTTGATCGGTGTTT
>NZ_JBMDIO010000076.1:0-5223 GCF_057808725.1 Novosphingobium sp. FG90 | reverse complement strand
CCCCCCCCCCCCCCGCCGCACGCGCCGCCCTCACCCGACGACAGCCTTGCCCCGCGCCCCAACTCCCTCTAGGCCGCGCGCCGACGTTTTATCCCTTCCGGAGACCAACCAATGTCCGACCTCGCCGCCCAGATCGAAGCCGCGTTCGACGCACGCGACACCGTCACCCCCGCGAGCGCGGACGTTCGCAAGATCGTCGACGAGGCGCTGGAACTGCTCGATTCGGGCCAGGCCCGCGTCGCCGAGAAGGTGGACGGCGAATGGGTCGTCAACCAGTGGCTCAAGAAGGCGGTGCTGCTCTCGTTCCGCCTGAACGACAACGCCGTGGTCGACTACGGCGCTGCCGGTGCACCGGCCTACGACAAGGTGCCGCTCAAGTTCGCCGGCTGGGACGATGCCCGCTTCAAGGCGGCAGGTGTGCGCGTGGTGCCCGGCGCCGTGGTGCGCCGCAGCGCCCACATCTCGAAGGGCGTGGTCCTCATGCCCTCGTTCGTGAACCTCGGCGCCTACGTCGGCGAAGGCACCATGGTCGACACCTGGGCGACCGTGGGTTCGTGCGCGCAGATCGGCAAGAACGTGCACATCTCGGGCGGCGCCGGCATCGGCGGTGTGCTTGAGCCGCTGCAGGCCGGCCCGGTCATCATCGAGGACGGCGCGTTCATCGGCGCCCGTTCGGAAGTGGCCGAGGGCGTGATCGTGGGCGAAGGCGCGGTGCTGTCGATGGGTGTGTTCATCGGCGCCTCGACCAAGATCGTCGACCGCGCGACCGGCGAAGTCCACATCGGCCGCGTGCCGCCCTACGCGGTGGTCGTCCCCGGCGCGATGCCCGGCAAGCCGCTGCCCGACGGCACCCCCGGCCCGTCGCTCTACTGCGCCGTGATCGTCAAGACGGTGGACGCGCAGACCCGCTCGAAGACCGGCATCAACGAACTGCTGCGCGACTAAGCCGCGCTGACGCGGGACGGGCGGCGGAACGTCGCCCGTCCCGGCGTGTTGTGAAGGAAAGGGCCGCAATCGGCCGCCTTCGGAGCGACACGCCATGGAAACCCGAGGACAGGAAGTCCATCTCGACAAAGAGGAAGCTCGCAGCGGCGCCACGCCCGGCGTCGTGCGCTATGTCCTGCTCATCAGCCTCGTGCTCGTCGTCATCGCCCTGTCGGCGATCTGGATGACCGGCGCGCTGACCACGCCCGAAACCGGCGGTCATGCCGATACCGAAAAGGCAGTGGCGCAGCAGCAAGACCAGACGCAGTGACCGCCTCGTTCCGCAAGGGAGCGCCGGTCAGCTGGAACTGGGGCACCGGCACCGCTACCGGTCAGATCGCCGAACGTTTCGAACGCCGTGTCAGCCGCACTATCGAGGGCAAGCGCATCGTGCGCAACGGCACGCATGACAACCCCGCGTACCTTGTCGAGCAGCCTGACGGCGGCCGCGCCCTCAAGCGTGGGTCCGAACTGCACCGCGCATGATGGACCTGGAACGCTTCGTTACGGCGCAGGACGCCATTTTCGGCGAAGTCCGCGCCGAACTTGCCCATGGCGAGAAGCGCACGCACTGGATGTGGTTCGTGTTCCCGCAAATCGCCGGGCTCGGCTCCAGTCCTATGGCGCGGCGCTATGCCGTCGAAACGCTCGACGAGGCGCATCGCTATCTGGCCCACCCCGTCCTTCGCCCAAGGCTTGACGAGACGACGCGCCTGATGCTCGGCTGGGCCGGAAGGCGAAGCGCGGCGGGTATTCTCGGCGCGGTCGATGCGATGAAGTTCGCCAGTTCGATGACCCTGTTCGAGCTTGCCGCGATGGGCACCGATGGCGCCGGACAATTCGCCCATGCCCTCGACGCCTTCTGCCAGGGTCGCAGGGACGAACGCACCCTGCAATTGCTCCACCTCGCCTCGCATCATGCAGCATGAGCGCCGGGAACTTTCCGCGTCCGGTCGTCGTTCCCGTAGACGGCCCGAATTGAAAGCGCGGTCATGAAGGCCGCCGTCGGGCCGACGGGAGAGCAGTCATGTATCGTTCCGGCGACGAGGTTCATCTCGACGACGATGAAGCGCGCGGGGGCTCTACGCCGCATATCGTGCGCTATGTACTGATCGTCAGTCTGGTGCTTGCGGTGCTGGCGATGTCGACGGTCTGGATCGCCCGTGCCTTGTCCGACCGACCGAGCAGCACGCCGGTCACTGCGGAACAGCACGCGCTGGGAAGCTGACGACGAGCCTGGCCGATAGGGATGGGAAGAGTTTCGGGAAATGCCAGGAGCCGTCGTCGAAGGCGGTTATCGAACGTGCCCGAAAGCTGCGTTCCCACCCCGGATGCGGACCATTCGCCCCCCGACGATCGGTCCATCCGGCTCGCCGGCGGCTCCTGTCAATCCGGTGGCCGAAACCACCGTCTCCTGTGAGGAGAGGAACTAGACACAATCCGTTGCCAACCCGTTAACGCCGCGCTTACCTTTCGATGGCCCGAAGCCGGAAATCTGAGGTTCAGGCCAGCACGTCCGCCAGCGCGCGCCATTGCGGCAGCAGTTCGTCGAAGCTGCCGCCCGCTCCGGTCCCGGCGATGACCTGAAGACAGACGTGATTCGCCCCCGCATCGAGGTGCGCCTCCACCCGGCGCGCAGCCGCCTCCACACCGCCGATCGCAAACAGGGCATCGAGCAGCCGGTCGTCCAGCGCTTCGATCTCCCCCTCGCTGAAGCCCAGCCGCAGCCAGTTGTTGCGATAATTGGGCAGCAGCCGGTAATGCGCAAGCGCCGCCACCGCCAGCGCGCGCGCCTTGGCCGGGTCACTTTCCAGCACCACGCCCTGTTCGGGCGCGAGCAGCGCGCCGTCCCCAAGGATCGCACGGGCACGGCGCGAATGATCGGGGGTGACGAGGTAGGGATGCGCGCCCGAGGTGCGATCGCCCGCCAGCGCGACCATCTTCGGCCCCAACGCAGCAAGGCACAAATTCTCGCGCGGCATTCCGGCCGCGTCGAGCCGGTCGAGGAATGTCGTTGTCACTTCCAGCGGCTTGCCCCACGTCTCGCCTATGAGCGGGCCATGGCTGATGCCCAGGCCCAGCAGGGTGCGCGCCCGCCAGTCCTGCGGCAGCGCCAGGAACCAGTCCGCCAGTTCCTGCGGGTCATGCTTCCAGATGTTGAGGATACCGGTGGCGATGGTGATGCGCGAGGTGGCCGCCAGCAGCCGCTCGACGTCGGCCGGGGCGCCATCGTCGATGCCGCCCGGGATCCACACCGCGCCATAGCCCAGCGCCTCAAGTTCCGTCGCCGCCGCGCTCGATCGCGCCTTGTCGCCGAAGCGCATCTCCATCGACCATACGCCCAGCTTTCCGATCGCGGGTCTCGCCATGGCGCCCTCCTCCTGCCGCTCCTGCCCGCGATGGTGGGTCCGCCGCGTCCATCCGGCAAGAATTTAGCGGCAACGCAGCGCCCGGCCCGGACCCGGTATCGCCCCGGCGGGCAATGATCCACCCGGCGCACCTGTCCAAAGCGCTCGCTTGATCGTGTCCTGCTCGCGGCATAGCCCTGCAGGATGGGAGAGTTCGACTACATCATCGTCGGCGGGGGCAGCGCGGGCTGCGTCCTCGCCAATCGCCTCAGCGCCAACCCGCACACGCGCGTGCTGCTGCTGGAGGCTGGCGGCAAGGACGACTACATCTGGATCCGGGTGCCGGTGGGCTATCTCTACTGCATCGGCAACCCGCGCACCGACTGGTGCCTGTCCACCGAGCCCGAGCAGGGGCTCGGCGGCCGGGCGCTCAAGTATCCGCGCGGGCGCGTGCTGGGCGGCTGCTCGTCGATCAACGGCATGATCTACATGCGCGGACAGGCGGCCGACTATGACGGCTGGCGCCAGGCGGGCAACCTCGGCTGGGGCTGGGACGACGTGCTGCCCTACTTCATCCGGGCCGAGGACCATTACGAGGGCTCCGGCCCGTTCCATGGCAGCGGGGGCGAGATCCGGGTCGAGAAGCAGCGCCTGCGCTGGGACATCCTCGAAGCCTTCCGCAACGCCTGCGGCCAGCAGGGCATCCCCCATTCCACCGACTTCAATACCGGGGACAACGAAGGCGCGGGCTTCTTCCAGGTGACGCAGCGCGGTGGCTGGCGATGGAGCGCGGCCGATGCCTTCCTCAAGCCGGTCCGCTCGCGCAGCAATCTGAAGGTCGAGACCGGCGCGGTGGTGGACCGGGTGATCGTCGAGGCGGGCCGCGCGGTCGGCGTCGCCTACCGCGTCGGCAACGCGCAGCGCGTGGCGCTCACGCCCGGCGAAGTGGTGCTGGCGGCAGGCGCGATCGGCTCCCCCGCCATCCTCGAGCGCAGCGGCATCGGCGATGCGGCGCGGCTGGCGGACCTCGGCATCGCGCCGGTGCTCGACCGGCCGGAAGTCGGCGGCAACCTGCAGGACCACCTGCAACTGCGCTGCGCCTACCGCGTCTCGGGCGTCGCGACGCTCAACGCGCGGGCCGGCAATCTCTTCGGCAAGGCGCTGATCGGGCTGGAATATGCGCTGCGACGCACCGGGCCGATGGCAATGGCGCCCAGTCAGCTTGGCGTCTTCACCCGCAGCCACGCGCGCTACGCGACGCCGAACCTGGAATACCACGTCCAGCCGCTGAGCCTCGCGGCGTTTGGAGGGGCGCTGGACCCCTTCCCCGCCTTCACTGCCAGCGTCTGCAACCTGAGGCCCGAAAGCCGGGGCACGACCCGCATCACCGCCGCCGATCCCGCGGCCGCGCCGTCGATCCGCCCCAACTATCTGTCGGCCGAGGAGGACCGCCGCGTCGCCGCCGAAGCGATCCGCATCACGCGCAGCATCGTCTCGCAACCGGCGCTGGCCCGCTACCGGCCCGAGGAAATGCGCCCCGGCCCCGCCTTCGAGACCGAGGAAGACCTGCAGCGCGCGGCCGGAGACATCGGCACGACCATCTTCCACCCGGTCGGCACGGCGGCGATGGGTTCGGTGGTCGATACCCGGCTGCGGGTGATCGGGCTCGACGGCCTGCGCGTGATCGACGCTTCGGTGATGCCGACGATCACCTCGGGCAACACGAATGCGCCCACGATGATGATCGCGGAAAAAGGCGCGGAAATGCTGCTCAACCAAAGTTGAACCCTTCCTCCCCGAACTTGCCGGGAAAGGATGCAAACGGCCCCGTCATCTCAGCGAAGGCTGGGACCGCTGGCCTGTTACGGCCAACTCGCGTCCGGACGCCCCG
>NZ_JBMDIO010000075.1:0-5269 GCF_057808725.1 Novosphingobium sp. FG90 | reverse complement strand
CCGATCAAACTCGGGACACACCAGAGCGGCGGGCTCGTGAATAACCCGGGCTAGACGTCGTCGAGACCGAGGTCGCGGCATTCATACAGGAGCATTTCGGCAGGGCGCAGATCGATGCGGCAAACAGCGTGCGGACATACGATTCGCGCCTGAACGGCCTATCTCTCATCGCGAACCTCGGCTCCATCCGGACCCAAGCGAAACTAGCAGTGGGTGACTTCAAGGCTGAGGTCCTTGTTAGGCGTGGTCGGTTGACCAACAGCCGCGATGCCATCAGCGGCAGCTATGGCGAACTGCGCGACTTCAAGAACGAGAATGGACTGAAGCGTCCCGCCCATGAGGCTGCGGCGCCGATCAGTACCTATGGGACCATGGCGGTCTGCTGGCTGATCGAGACGATCGCCAACTCCATGCTCCTCCGCCTCAACGACAGCATGGGATATCTGGGCGGCGTTCTCGCTGCGGCAATCGTCGGCGCGATCAACGTCTTTGTCGCCGGCGTCGCAGGACGGCTGCTCTGGCCGCGAAAGAACCTCAGGAATCCAACCGCTCGCACGCTGGCTTGGGCCGGCATCACCCTGTGGATCATCTTCACCCTCGTCTGGAATTTGATGGCCGCCCATTACCGGGATGCCAAATCCCTAGGCATTCCGCATCCGGAGACGGCCGCACTCGGTATGCTGGGGAGTGGGCTGGATAGCCTGTATTCCTACGGCCTTGTTGTGGCGGGCATCGTCTTCGCCATCACAGCCGCCATGGCGGGATATAAAATGGACGACCCCTATCCGGGATATGGGGCGACTGCCACCAGGCATGCGAAGCGCTGCGACGACTATGTGGCCGAGTTCGAGGATGCGAAACACGAACTGACCGACATCCGTGACGATGCCATCGAGGAGGCAACCGACGTGCGCGAAGAGCTTGCACGGCAGCATGCCGAACGACAGCAGATACTTACGGCGCGCGAAGCCTTTCGACGCCGCTACGATGAGTACGGGACACAGCTGGAAGCAGTCGCGAACGCCCTGCTGCAGGAATACCGCAACGCTAATCGCGCTGCACGGTCCACACCCGCACCAGATCGCTTCGAGACATCATGGCGTCTTTCCAGAACCGCGCTCCCTCTACCTGCAGGTGACGACATACCGCGCTCCGCAATCGATGCCGCCGAGGGGAAACTCGAGGCAGCCGTCGATGAGATCTCAACTGCCTTCGACGGGGCCATAGCAAGCTTCGAGCCCCTCGACGAACTGAAGAAGCGCATCGCCGATGACTAGGTTGCCACGGGACCGTCGTCCCAGACGCGGACGCACGAAGTCGGCTGCGTCCGCCCGGAGGGATGCGGACAGCAGGAGCGCCCTATTCAAGATTCTGCTGGTCGCTCTCGTGGTGATCGCGTTCGGCACAGTCTATTTCGTCGTGGCATCCTCCAAACAGGATCTCGACGAAAACACCCGCTGCCCGAGCAAGGTGACGAGCGTGACGGTGCTTCTCGTCGATGTCACCGATCCCATGAACACGCCCCAGCGGCAGGACTTCTCGAACCAACTCACCAAGCTGAAGAACTCGATCCCGCGATATGGGCAGTTGATGGTGGCGAAGGTCGACGCGACGAAGGACAGCCTGCTTACGCCTGTGATCACCCGCTGCAATCCCGGAACGGCCAACGACGTCAGCGCCGCCACCGGCGACCCAGACGCCACCCAGAAGGATTGGGAGGAGAACTTTGACAAGCCACTGACGGAGGCGTTCGAGCGCATTGCAACAGCCAGCAATGCCGACCAGTCGCCAATACTCGAATCCATCCAGTCGGTTGCGCTCACGCAGTTGCAGAAGCCGGGTCAGGAGGCGATTCCGAAGCGGCTCGTCGTGGCGTCGGACCTACTCCAGAACACCGGCGACGTCAGTTTCTATCGTGGTCTGCCGGACGCTCGGGAATTCGTTGATGGGGCGACATTCCGACGCCTCCGGACCGATCTTCGCGGTGTCGACGTCGAGCTGTGGATGCTCGAACGCAGCGACGCCGCCTCGACGCAACCCCGGTCTCTTGCCGACCTTTGGGACAATATCATTGGCGCCGAAGGTGGGACCGTGCGCCGCATCTACAATGTGAGCGGGTGAATGAGCGAGATCGAGACCCATCAGCGGGATTTTCTGGATGAACGCGGCTGGATAGACCGCTGGGGCTTCCTCCTGTTCGCCTTCGGTGGTGCAGCAGCCATCCTCATAGTGAAGTATATGGGCATATCTCCCGTTCTCGTAGCGGCAGGTGCCGCAGCTACGATGTTGGGATACGCTTTTGTCGTCCGGACATCCGGCACGGGGCGGCTCCGCGGTGATCAGGCAGGAGACAACTGCTACTATCTCGGACTGATCTACACCCTCACCAGCCTGGCATACGCTATCTTCTTCTTCGACCCGTCCAATACGGCGACCACAATCGTTCAGGGCTTCGGCATCGCACTGGCCACCACGATCATGGGCCTCGTGCTGCGCGTGTTCTTCAACCAGAGCAGGGTCGACCTGGTCGAGACAGAGGATACCGCTCGCGTCGAGCTCGCCGACGCCGCCAGTCGGCTGAAGGCGGAACTCCAGGCCATGACAGTCAGCATGAACGACTACGGCCGAGAGACGCGGCAAGCGCTGGTCGAACTGCGGGAGCACATAGTCGCTTCGCTCATCGACGTTCAGGAGCAGGCGACGAAGTCGATCGCCGATGCATCCGCAGCCGCTGGAACCGCCATAAGCACAATGGCGACGAACGCCACCAACACGACGGCGGAACAGGCCAATGCGACGCTCGCCAGCGCCCGGCGTCTCATCGCTGCAACGGAAAAGGTGATTACCGGGATCGAAGAACATGTCGATGCCATGGAGGACATCCAGGATTCCACCACTGCCATTGCCCAATCTCTGAAATCGTTGGAGACTGCGGCGGAGAAAACGCAGCAGAATCTCGGCGAGCTTGCCGGACGCGCTGAACAGCTTGCGGAAACGCAAGGGACGCTTGGCGAAACTGGTCGGAAGTTGCAGGAGGTCGTCGAGGATGTCGCGAAGCACATCGCCGGTTTCGATGCCTCCACCACCAGGTTCGAGGAATCACTTTCGGCCCGATTGGCTGAGGTGAAGTCCGTTCCAGGCGACATGGCGACAAAGACCGCGGACTCGTTCGCCCGGGCTGCTTCGGCCATGGAGCAGCAGTTCGAGGCGATATCCAAGACACATCAGACCTTCACCGCGGATCTTTCGCGAAAGGCAGAAGCCAGTCTGGAAAAGCTTGAACAGCACAATGCCGCGCTTGAACGCGAACTGGACCGATCCCGTGATAATGTTGCCAAGGTCCATGATGCGCTTGTCGATATGACCGGCACTCTTGTCGATCGGGTTCAGGCGGCCAACCCGTGAGTGACCAGCAGCTGGACCTCCGGCAGGACAAGTCCTATCGACGGGGCCTCGTCCTCGGTCTCACGATGGCCGAGATCATGATCCTTCTCCTTTTCGTCCTGCTCATGGCGCTCGCCGCGGCGTTGCAGAACCGGGATGCACGAATTCAGGCTCTCGATAGTGGCGGTGCCTCCCAGCTCATCGAGGAACTGCAACGCGCATATCCCGATGCAAGGGATTCCAGCGATTACTTCAAGGAATTGAAACGGGCCATCGAGGCGCGGAAACGCGTCGAGGCCGGCGCTGTCGATAGCAAGCATCTGCTTGAGGACGCCGAAGTTGGACGTCAGGTCAGGGAGGCAGCAGCTACAAGCGGTGTGAAAGATCCCGAGCGCTACGTGAAGGAGGTCGTTGCCGCCTCGTCTAAGGGAAGGAAAGGACAGTGGCCGCCATTCTTCAGCCTGAGCGAGGCCGGCGGCTACTTCTTCGATAGCGGCAAGGCGACGCTTCGCCCCGAGTTCGAACGCAACCTCAAGTCCGAGGTGATCCCGATGCTGGCCCGGAGCGTGTCCGACTATGACGTCGACGTCGTAGAGGTGATCGGGCATACCGACGAGGTGCCGATGTCCGGTTCGAGCAACCTGGACGCCGCGCTAATACCCGCATCGGTGGGACGGACGCCCATTGCCGGCCTACGCTCAACGGACAACGCCGGTCTTGCCATGGCCCGGGCGGTCGCGGTGGTGCACCTGCTGAGAGCTGACCCCCGGCTGCGGAACGTCGCCATTCTGCCATTGTCCGGCGCGCAGATGATCGTGCCCGTCGACAAGGTAGCAAATGGAACGGCAAAGGGTGATGACCAGCGCCGTCGTCGCATCGAGATTCGCCTCCGCAAGTCGACGCAGCAGGCGTCGCCTACGATTCGCAAGTGAATCCCATGGATCAGCTTGATGCAAATCTCGGAGAACTACGCCAGCTCGTGCGCCGCTCCTTGGACCGCCATGCTGCGGCCCTACAGCTGGAACACCAGGTTCTCACGCCATTGGCTACGCAGACGCCCCCGTCGTCCATGCCCGACGCGAGGCAGATCGCGCAATATGAGCCAGCCTCCCGCCCATGGTTTGCGCGAATGTTCGGCAGCAAAGTCGAATGAGCCGCCGGACGGATAGGCGCGAACGGCGCTGGCGCGATGACCCATCCACAAAACGAAAGGGGCAGATAGGCCCTATGGAGCGGCTGGCATTGGTGTGCGTGTCGCTCATGTTCGTCGGGGTATTCGTCTTCACCTATCTCGCCACCGGCGCTGGGAAAGGCAAATTCAGCTCCCCTCCCGATACATCAACGGCGGAGACGGTTGCTGCTTCCAGCCAAGCTTTCGCAGCGACCGACATGCAGCCTGACCCCGGCACGACCTTCACGACAACGACCAGCGCCAAGTTCACTTTCTGCCACACAGGTGGCGGAGGCAACTGCGTCGTGGATGGCGACACCGCATGGATCGACGGCGAGAAGGTCCGCATCGCCGACATCGATGCACCCGAAACGCATCCGCCCCGTTGCCCATCGGAAGCGGACTTGGGCAAAAAGGCCACCGACCGGCTTGCAGAGCTGATGAATAGCGGCCCTTTTGAGCAGTTGATGGCCGATAGGGATCGAGATCGATACGGAAGGAAGCTCCGTATTCTCGTTAGGAACGGGAAATCCCTGGGCATGCAGATGGTGTCCGAGGGGCTTGCGCGCCAGTGGGAGGGGAGACGGCAGCCATGGTGCTAACGAATGGCGAGATTTACTGGAAATAGCTACGAGCAACCGGATCGGCATTTCTTCACGTTATACCAAAACCTGTGGAATCTGACTCACCGAGGGTATCGGGTTTGGCGCTGAC
>NZ_JBMDIO010000074.1:0-5557 GCF_057808725.1 Novosphingobium sp. FG90 | reverse complement strand
CTTCTGGAAGAAGTGGAAACTGGCCTGGACGATCAAACGCGGTGCCGGGCCTTATCGCCTCAATCTCGACCTGCACCGCGCCTGCGGTTTGTGGCTATTGGCAATATTGTTCCTGCTTGCGCTGTCCGGCGTTTCCCTGAACCTCAACAGCGAATTGTTCCGCCCGGTCCTGTCGGCCCTGCTGCCGACCAGCCCGCGCATATGGGATCAGCCCGCACCACCGACCGCGCCGCCCATGACGCTCGATTGGAATGACGCGCTCGCAAAAGCGAAGGGCGAGGCGGCTCGCCGCCACTGGGATCATCCCGTTGCCATGATTTATGCCGCCCGTGCGCAGGGATTCTATGGCATACGCTTTGGCCGCCCCCATCAGGCAGGTTTTGGCGCCTCGACGATCTTCGTCTCCGCTGCGGATGGCCACATCCTGTCGGTCGAAGAAGCAGGTGCGGGCAAAGCCGGGGATATGATCGCAGGGCTGATGCTTCCGGTTCATTCTGGCCAGGTCGCGGGTCTGCCCGGTCGTATCCTCATCTGCGTCACCGGGCTGGTCGTGGCGATGTTGTCCATCACCGGCGTCTATATCTGGTGGAGGAAGCGTGCGTCCCGTAGCAGCAGGCGACGGGCGAACCGGCGGCCGGCTGCTATTGCCCGGAGTGGAGCACTCGATGCTGCTCAATGATGCCCATAGCGACAGTGGCGATCAACCGCACTCTGTCGCTATGCAACCGATGCCCGATACACAGCCAGCCTGTCACCGGATCCAACGGCATGGCTATTCTTCTTCCCGTAGCAACAGGCTGTTCGGGATTGGCGGCTCGCTGGCTGTTTACGGCATCGTGGCTGCGCTGTTCCTGATCTCCATATCGACCACGTACGTCAAACGGCCGCAGCAGGCGACGTTGACGGTCATGGACCTCAAGCCGCCCGCCGCGCCGGACGATACGCCCCCGGAACCGAAAAATGCGCCCAAGCCAGTCGAGAAGAAGGAAACGCAGCAGGAGCCGGTTAAAATCGAGCGGATCGAGCCAACCAAAATCCCGATCTCGCCGGTGACGGCGCCGATGCCCGTACCGACCGTGCAGCCCGCCGATCCGGCCCCGAAAGAACCGGAAACGGCCGCCCCCAGGACCGCGCCGGCGCCGCCCGCGCCGCGCGTGTCGAGCAATGGCCCGGACACATGGGAAGGGCGGGTGTTGGTGCAGCTCAACAGGTATCGCCGCTATCCGAGGCTGGCCGAAGCAAGACGCCAGCAGGGTGTGCCCTATATCCGCTTCGTCATGGACAGGCAGGGTAAGGTGCTGTCCGTAGCGCTGGAGCGATCGTCCGGAGTTTCCGATCTGGACCGGGAGGCGCTGGCCTTGCCCCGGCGAGCTCAACCGCTACCCAAGCCTCCTGACGACAAACCCGGCGACACGCTGGAACTGGTCGTGCCGGTGCAGTTCTTCCTGCGGTAACGGTGCGGCCAGCTTTCTTCATCACTCGACCTGAAACAGCATCTTTGTCGATTATAGCGGGGCCATGGAAATCTGGCCCGACAATCTGTTTGCAGGGACATTTGCGATCCCTGCATTACGCCGATCCCTGTCTTTCTACGCCAGAGTGCGGCGGTAGCATTCCATGCTTGAATCTTCCGTCAATCGCGGTCCCGATCCTCATTTGTCTTTCGAGGATCGACCATGTCTGCAACCAAAATCCTCTGGGGCCAGGTGCTGGCCGTCATCACCCTGACCCTGTTTGGTATCTGGGCTGCAACCCAGTGGACGGCGGCTGCGCTCGCCTATCAGCCTGAACTGGGGCAGCCCTGGTTCTGGCTGGGTCCGTGGCCGATCTATCCGCCACCCGCCTTCTTCTGGTGGTGGTTCGCCTATGACGCCTATGCGCCGAAGATCTTCGAGACCGGCGCCTTCATCGCGGTCTCGGGCGCCATGGCTGCCGTGGTCGTCGCGATCGCCATGTCGGTCTGGCGCGCGCGCGAGGAAAAGAAATCCGAGACTTATGGCTCGGCGCGCTGGGCGACGGAGAAGGAGATCCGCAAGGCCGGGCTCTATGCCGACGACGGCGTGGTGATCGGCTGGCACGAGAAACGCTATCTGCGCCACGACGGTCCCGAGCATGTGCTCTGCTTCGCGCCGACCCGGTCGGGCAAGGGCGTTGGTCTCGTCATCCCCTCGCTGCTGACCTGGCCGGGCAGCTGCGTCGTCCATGACATCAAGGGCGAAAACTGGACGCTGACCGCGGGCTTTCGTGCGGCGCATGGCCGCGTCCTGCTGTTCGACCCCACCAATCCTTTGTCCAACGGCTACAATCCGCTGCTCGAGGTCCGCAAGGGCGAGTGGGAAGTGCGCGACGTCCAGAATGTCGCCGATGTGCTGATCGACCCCGAAGGCAGTCTGGAAAAGCGCAACCATTGGGAAAAGACCAGCCATGCGCTGCTGGTCGGCGCCATCCTCCATGTCCTCTATGCCGAGGCCGACAAGACGCTCGCCGGTGTCGCCGCCTTCCTCTCCGATCCGCGGCGTCCGGTGGAGGAAACCTTGCGGCGGATGAAGGCGACCCGGCATCTGGGTGAGGCCGGCGTCCATCCGGTCGTGGCGGCGGCCGCGCAGGAACTGCTCAACAAGTCCGACAATGAGCGTTCGGGCGTGCTTTCCACCGCCATGTCGTTCCTGGGGCTTTATCGCGATCCCGTCGTGGCGAAGGTGACCGGGGCTTCCGACTGGCGCATCGCCGATCTCGTATCCTCCCCCGTGCCGGTCTCGCTCTATCTGGTGATCCCGCCCAGCGACATTAGCCGGACCAAGCCGCTGGTGCGCCTGATGCTCAACCAGATCGGCCGGCGGCTGACCGAGGAACTGACAGTGCAGGGCCAGCGCCAGCGGCTCCTGTTCATGCTCGACGAATTTCCCGCGCTCGGCCGGCTCGATTTCTTCGAGAGCGCACTTGCCTATGTCGCAGGCTATGGAATCAAGGCCTTCCTCATCGCCCAATCGCTGAACCAGATCGAGAAGGCCTATGGCCAGAACAACGCCATCCTCGACAATTGCCATGTTCGTGTCGCTTTCGCCGCCAATGACGAACGTACCGCCAAGCGCGTGTCCGACGCGCTCGGCACTGCGACTGAACAGCGCTCGATGAAGAATTATGCCGGGCACCGGCTCGCGCCCTGGCTGGGGCATATCATGGTCTCACGCACCGAAACCGCGCGGCCCTTGCTTACCCCCGGCGAGATCCAGCAATTTTCCGAGGACGAGGAGATCGTCTTCGTCGCCAGCACCGCGCCGGTCCGGGCGGCCAAGGCGCGCTACTATCTCGATCCGCGGTTCAAAGCGCGGCTCCTGCCACCGCCCGAGCCCAAACCCCTTGCGCCCGATCTACGGCCTCGGGATGACTGGACCATGCTCGATCCGGTGGAGGCGCCGCCTCTGCCGCCGCCTGCGGCCCAGACCGAAGAAGCGACCGGAAAGGCGGGCGAGGATGGTGTTGCGACCGATGCGCCTGTCGACGCTGGTGAGGCTGAAGCCACGGACGATGCGGCCAATGCCGGCATACGGCAGGAGCCGGAGCTGGGGGCGCATGAGAATATTGCCCCCGATTCCACGCCGAAGGCCAATGAGTTCGATTTCGATCGCAACGACGCGCAGGAGGACGCGACGCAGGCGCGGCGGCAGGCCGACCGGCTGATGCGCCGCAACGCCCGCAACGCCTCGCTCGATCCCGATGACGGGCTGCTCCTGTGAGCGGCGGTCAGGTCAAGCGCAGCGTGCGCCTGCCGGCCGATCTCGCCCGGGCGCTTGCCGACCATGCACGCAGGCGCAAGGCCTCGCAGACCGCGATCATCGAAGCGGCGCTGGTCTCGTTCCTTTCCCCCGACGCAGCCGATCGGCTCGAAGCCTCGCTCAGTCGGCGTCTTGATCGCCTGACGCGCGATGTCGAGCGGCTCGAATGGCATGTCGAACTGTCCAACGAGACGCTGGCCCTGTTCATCCGCTCCTGGCTCAGTGCGACGCCACCCCTCCCTGATGGCGCGGTCAAGGCCGCCCATGCCCAGGGCCGGGAGCGCTGGACGCGTTTCATCGACACGCTGAACCGCCGCATGGAACTCGGTCCCCGGTTCAGGGAAGAGCTTGCCGAGGATCGCACGAACGCCGACCCTACCGGTTCATAAAACGGCCCAACATCCTGTAGAAGCGCGATTTCAGATGACGTGATCCTGTTTCTCGCCCGATCCGTCCCGGTTCGGTGCGTGGTTCACCCCTTCGTCAGTCCCTCCATGCCTCATCGGTGACCGACCGAAAGGTTCGTCGACCGGCAAGTGTGACGTAAAATCCGATTGATTGTGCCAAGGTTCAACCGGTTGGCTCCAGTCTGGGGATCAACCAGGGCGCGTCAGCGGGAGGAACGTCACCAATGGAGGAGTAAGATGATGAAAAATAGGGATAATCAGAGTTACACTGTATCCAAAACTGTATCAAAGGGCAATAGAGCATTCGCGCCATTCGCGTTTCGGCGATCTTTTTTGCGCTGTTAACCAGCTCTCCGAGAGATGTCGGCACAGGGGCGATCTTCGTAGTTTCGGTCGAAACTTGGAAGTTTTCCGATTTAGCCGAAGTATCGCGGGTATATTCGCCGAATTCATGATAGTCGAACGGAGCGTTAATAGGGTCTGGCTCGTGGCTCCTTGGGGTGGAGCTGGGTCCGCTCGATGACCGCCCCCACATAGACTTAGTTTTCCACATGCGCGCCGCGATTTCGCGCTCTTCAGGTCCCATTGCGCCTGTGTAGATCGCTGTGGTCTTGATATCGGCATGGCCCAACCAGCGCTGGACGAGAGTGAGGGGAACGCTTGCCTGGATCGCACGAATGCCGAAGGCATGACGCAGCCCTTTCGGAGTAGCGTAGGTTCCCCTGATGCCAGCGGACTGCATCACCTCGCAAATGCGCCGGTATCCGGTCATGCGCGACCAAGGCCACAAGGGTGAAGTTCCGTTCTTAACCTGCCCCAGCCAGCGGCGAAGCAGCTTAAGATATTCCGGTGGCAGCGGGATCGCCCGAAATACACGTTTTCCCCGCTTTTTCAGGCACCTAATGATGACGTGCTCGGCTTCAAAGTCGATGCTGTCGCGGGTGAGGGACAAGGCTTCAGAGATACGGCATCCGCTGAATGCAAGCATCCAGCAAAAGCTCTGCACCTCGATCGAAGTGCCCTTTGCCGATTTTACAAATGAATCGACTTCTGATGAAGTCAGATATTTTCTCTGACCATAGCGATTGAAGACTGTCCACGGCATCTGTTCCCGGCTCCCCATGCTAGATTTTTCTCGGGGCGCTCTAACTGCCGGAGCCTTACCAAAACTCCCATTCGGCTTGGCTGATACAGTTTTGGATAGACCGTCACAGACTCGCCGGTTCGACCCGACGGGTTTCGGGGGGTCTGAATGGTCCATGTGGCGCACAATCTGGAGGGGAACGGCGGGACTGCCGGCAACGTGCATATGTTGCGCCGTCCCAAGCGGTTATCCGATAGCGACGCCGTTCATTTCTCGATCCGCATCGAAAA
>NZ_JBMDIO010000073.1:0-5573 GCF_057808725.1 Novosphingobium sp. FG90 | reverse complement strand
GGGGGGGGGGGGGGTAACTGCAAAGCTAAAAAATGCAAGAAATATTTTGAGGACAATTGAGTTTTTTCTAAGATGTTGCGAAACCGCAACAATTTTCTCAATCAATTCATCACTATCCGCTAGGGCTGTCGCCCTGGCGGCATCGAGCCGGGGCGCTGTCAGGAAAGGCGCTGGGCTACTTCCCGGCGCACCTTTTCATCGCGGGCCATGAGCTGCGCGCCCGCCAGCATGAGGGCTTCTAAGCGGCAGATCGGCATGGAGGCGGGCGCGGGGGCCGTTTCCTTTTTCATGGTGTTCATCCTTCCTCGGATCGGCGGAACATGCGCGACCATAGCCCCCGGCGCGCTGCGGGTGGGACTGGCCGTTGATCGGTCAGGGCAAGCCGCTGCGCCTGCTCCCGCCAAGCGTTCCGTTCTTCACGCAGTTCGGCGTTGGCCTGCTCCACCATCTCAAGTTTCTGCTGCAACAGCCTGTTTTCAGCTTGTAAACTAGGGGTGTCACTACCTGTTAAGTGATCCTGTAAAGGTTGCTGCACATCGTTTACAGGGGGCCACACGCGGAACAGCTCGACAGGCTCAATACGCCATTCGCCGTTTTCTGATTTTTCGGCGGAAACTCGGCCCGTCTTGATCGCCTTCATAAGCGTTTGGCGGGTGACACCGACCTTTTCCGATGCTTCTCTTAGGGTGATACCCATGATGTCACTCGCTGTTAAATTGGCCTGTATAGTATCTATATATCGGTTGCATCGTCAGGGGGAGAGGCATCGGGAGCGCGGAGCTTGCTGCCTAGGCCGCTGACGAGCTGGGAAAGTTCTTCCTGCATCGCTGGATCGGGTTCCGGTTCATCCAGAGCAGGCAGGGCCGGTTCCATGCCATCGAAAAAGGGCTGGGATGGCGGGGGAAGCCCATCCCCTGCGGGCAACTGCTGTTCGCCGGGGAATAGGCGGGGCAGCTTCCGCAAGGGTTCCTGTTGCCCCAGCTCGCCCCGATCCGGCTGTTCGTCCTCGGCAAGGATCACTGTTGCGCTGAACAGCGAGTAGCGCAGGCTCTCGCGGGGGCCATGCCATGCCACTCGATCATTGACGACATAGGCGTTGACGGTGCCCCGGTCCCCAATCTGGCGGACTTCGATCCAGCGGCCTTCCACGAGGTCTTGAATCGCCCGCACAATGGTGCGCCGATTGCAGCCCATGAGCTTCGCTAGAACGGATTGGGAAGCCACTACCGCATTGTGCTGGCCGATCCGCGCAACGAGGATGTGCAGCAGCGCGGAGGCGCGTGGACTTTTCACCGACATGCGCGCCCATGCCTCATGGGTGGCCCGGTCTGTTTGAACCCATGTTCCGGTCGGGGAGGGAGCGGCGGGTAAGGTGCGCGTATCTGTCACAGGGGTGTGACTCCGGTGTCGAGAAATTGGACAAACACTGGTCGCAAAACGCGACTCATCTGTCAAGTTGTAGGACAGACCTGTGACTCCTAGGAGTCACAGGGGTGTGACTCCTAGGAGTCACACCCCCCCCCCATAAGTATTTGAAAAAAGAAGAGAAAAAATCTCGCCCTTCTAATGATCTAAAGGGGGTGCGAGCGCGGACCTAAGCGCTGGCGAAGCAGCCCCTTTAGATAGGAACAAAAAGTGAACAATGAGCGCCGCTAGTCGCGGCGCGCGTAGGTGCTTGCGGCACCCTCGCCGTTTCCCCTCCACGTCGCACCTAAACGAACGGCAGCGCCAATTAGCTTTGCAGGGGGTGCAGGAGGCAATTTCCGGCCCGTAGAGCGCAGGGAGGCGCTTGGGGGTAGTATGTGCCATCCAAGGGCTTGGCGTGGCCCTGACGGGCCACAGAGGGCGCTTTGCGATAAAACTTGCGGAGGATAGGCGCGAGGGGTATCATGTAACCACACATGAAACTTATTGGAATTTCACATGGGCGCGCTCAAGCAGAGAACTGACAAGGTAGACCGGCACCGCCAGCGTATGCGCGCTGCGGGCTTTCGGCCCGTGCAATTTTGGGTGCCAGATACCCGCGCCGCTGATTTTGCGGAGCGGGTGCGCCAACAGTGCCTGAAGCTGAAGGGCGATCCGGCAGAGCTGGACGCGCTGCGGTTTGCCGAAGCGGCAGCGGGGCAGGTCGAGGGTTGGCAGTGAAGCGAGGCGATATTGTCGCGGTTTCATTGCAGGGGGACTACGGCAAACCTCGCCCAGCCCTTATCGTGCAGTCGAATCTTTTGACCGAGCTGGAAAGCGTCGTGATCTGCCCGATCACCAGCGACGTGCGCGATGCCGCCTTTCGCATCACTGTTGACCCGGACAACGCCAATGGCCTGCGTGTGCTCTCGCAGGTGATGGTGGACAAGCTATCGACCTTGCCCCGCTCAAAAATCAGCGAACCTTTCGGGCGGCTTGACGATGAGCGGATGAAAGCGGTGGACCGTGCCTTGCTACTGGTCGTCGGGCTGATTTGATGGCTGTTCCCCCGGTCATTCCCTTGCCTGCAACGGCACCCAGTCGCCTTTGCACTTGCCTGTTTTGGCGTCCCATCGTGCGGTGCAGCCGTATAGCCGCTGCTCGATTTTCGGTTCCTGCGCCCAGCGGTAGGCGAGGGCCGCGGCGAAGATCAGCCCCAGCCCGATCAGGGCGGCGACCAGCCATTCCTTGAGGCGGTCCCACCATATCCCGGCGCTGGCCCGCTGGAGCTGCCCTGCGGCCCGTTGAAGATCATCGACCGCCGTTCCCATGCGCTGGCCCCATTCGGTGCGATGGCGGGCGTCCTGCTCGATCCGCTGGACGAGCGTGGCGGCTTGCTGCGCGACCCCATCGGCCCCGGCCTGCCGCATCGCATCGAGGAGGACGCGATAATCCGCGCCGGGGTCAGGGGGCGGGGTGTCGAACTCGGCGGGGTCGAACGGGTCAGCCATCGGCGGGGCCACCCTTGAAGGTCCACCCGTCGAACGCCTTGCGGTCCTGATCGCGGCTGATCCGGGCCATCAGCTCGGTGAGGCGGTTTTCCCATGCCGGGTCTTTCATCGCGGCATCGAGCAGCAGGCCGCCAAGGATGATCTTCCGGCGCGCATCGGCCTTGCGGTTGAGGGTGGCGGCGCGGGCTTCCAATGCCTGCAAGCGGGCCTTGGCCTGCTCGACCTTGCGGCGGGCGTTTTCGATAGCCTCTGGCGTTGGAGCGGCCATGCACAATCCTTTCACTGCGCGACCCTGATAGCACTGGACCCGACCGAACGAAAGAGAGGAAGGGCGCACTTATGCAAACTTGCGTTTGCGTGCGGGAGGGGATACCCCTCCACCCCAGCGGGCTATCGCCCGCGCCATGCTCCCGCATGGCAAGTAAGGGCGCGGCGATGGCGAGTTTCCATCTTGCGGTGAAGGCGATAGGCCGTTCCGCCGGTCGCAGCGCGACGGCGGCGGCGGCCTATCGTGCGGGCGTCGAAATCACGGACGAGCGCACCGGCCTCGTCCACGATTACACCCGCAAGCAGGGCGTCGAGCATAGCGCGCTTGTGCTGCCCGCCGATGCGCCGGCGTGGGCGGCCGACCGCGAGCGCCTATGGAACGCGGCCGAGCTGGCGGAGACGCGCAAGAACTCGACCGTCGCCCGCGAATATGAAATCGCGCTGCCCGCCGAGCTATCGCCCGATGCGCGCCGCGAGCTGGCGCTGGGCCTCGCCCGCGAAATCAGCGAGCGGCATGGGGTGGCGGTGGACGTGTCGATCCATGCACCTGGTCGAGAGGGCGACCAGCGCAACCACCATGCCCACCTGTTGACGACGACGCGCCGCCTAGGCCCGGAGGGGCTGGGGGAAAAGACCCGCGAGCTGGACCAGAAGCAGAGCGGGGAGGTCGAGCGATGGCGGGAGCGTTGGGCCGAGATGCAGAATCGGGCGCTGGAACTGGCGAATGTGCCGGATCGTGTCGATCATCGCAGCCATGAGCGCCGGGGGATCGAGCAGGAGCCGACCGCGCACATGGGGCCGAGCGCGACGGCGATAGAGCGCCGGGCCGAGCAGCAGGCCACGCGGGAAGGCCGGGATTATGAGCCGGTGACGGCGGTAGGCCAGCATAATGAGAGGGTGGGCCTGCGCCAGTATATCGAGCGCGGGACGGAATGGCTGCGGGCCGTAGGGCAGCGGGTGGCGGGCAGGCTGCACGATGTTGCGGCCAGCTTGAGCGGCGCGGTCGAGCGCGATCGGCGCGAGGCGGCGGAAGCGCAGCGCGCCCGTGAAGCGCAGGAGCGGCTTGCCGCCGATCGCGCCCGACAGGAGGCGCAGGAGCGCCAGCAGATGCGGGAACGGGAGCGGGTGGCCGAGAAGTTCAAGGCCATCGCCGGGAAGCGCGAGGCGGGCGCGCATGGCTATGGCGATCATAACAGCGACTGGAAGGCGACCCCGGAGGCGCTTCGCAAGGCGGTGGACGCCTATAACGGGGCGAACCAGCACACCAAGGATCTCTACATCGAGCAGATCCAGCGCGAACCGAAGATGGCCCGCGCCGTCGGCCAGCTCATCGGTGAGCGCGAGCTAATCCTGCAACGTGACAGGGGGATGAGCTTGTGAGGGCGCATATGCGACCGGATCGCATATGATCGGACCATATATACGAGTGTCCTGAAATCCGGGGCAGGCAAAGAAAAACCCTCCCGCGAGCAGGAGGGTTTCTCATTATCGCGATTTGAGAGGGTCGCGGATCAGAGCGTAAAGCGCAGACCGACTTGGAACAGCGAAGCCTTGGTCTTGCCGAGACGGTAATCCACGTCATCGTCACCAAAGTTCAGCTTGCCTTTGCTGGTCTGGCGGAAAGTGTAATCGGCAGTCAGATCGACGCCCTTCGTCACCTTCACGGCGGCACCAGCGCGGAGCTGCCATGCGAAGCGAACCGAGCCATCATCCTCGCCCAGCGCCTTGAGATGCGTGCCGACCGCGCCGAGGCCAGCGCCGACATAAGGCTTGAAGGTGTTGCCGCCGACCGGAATGTCATAGGTGACATTCGCCATCACGGCGAGCTGGCGCAGCTTGGCGACGGAGCCGCTGGTTGCGCTGATCGTGGTGCCGTTGATGTCCACGCCGTCCAAGTCGTCGGCGCTGATGATGTCGAGTTCGCCAAGGCCTTCCACAACGTCGGAAAGATCGTCAGCCGTGATCGCGGTGCCGTTCAGGCTCTTGAGCGTGATGCCCTTCACCTTGTTGCGCTGATAGGCCAATTCGAGGCCGACGCGGACGCCGCCGAAGTCATAGCCCAACTCGCCGCCGAAGGCCCATGCGGACTTGGTGTTGAGCTTCGTATCGAGGCGATTGTTCGGTTCGGAGAACGTGTCGATGATAGCGAAATCAGGATTGTTGAGATCAGCGACGCCGGTGCGAAGCTGGAAATACATGCCCTTGTCGGCTTCATCCTGCGCGAAAGCAGGCGTAGCAAGAGCAGCAGACGCAAGAACGGCACAAGTAATAATCTTCTTCATTTAGGAACCCCCCTAAGTAAACACGAAACATAACTAATTTTCGCGACCCTAGCGGGGGGGGGGGGGGGTAACTGCAAAGCTAAAAAATGCAAGAAATATTTTGAGGACA
>NZ_JBMDIO010000072.1:0-6047 GCF_057808725.1 Novosphingobium sp. FG90 | reverse complement strand
TGTCACGCGACAAAGTTTCCAACATCGGGTGTAAACTATTGAATTAAAGTCATATTCTCGCGATAAAGTGACAGTCAAATATGACGCACAAAAGATTCTGCTTTCAACGGTGGTCAAAACAAACGACAGTCTGCGCGGCCGAAAGAGAGGGAAATTTCCCTATGATCGAACGCAAACCGCCAAGAATGGCAGCGTATTCGGAAGCTGCGCTAACGCGCGGCGCGGACCTCTATCAAACTTTCCGCAAATTGGTTCCGCTGGACGCGCCGCTGGCGGCCGACGTTGTTTCTGTCATTGCCCGGGAAACTGGCTTGGGCGAGCGGCGAATTCGGGAGTTGGCGCGGCGCTATCGCAGCAAGCCCATTGCCGAGAGCCTGGCCTCACGGCCGCGCGGTCCAAAGCCAGGAAGTAGACAAGCGCCGCCAGAGGTCCTCGTGGCGATCGATGGCCTCATTGAAGAAATCGTTCTGACGAAAGTGCCGCTCAGTGTTCGGGAAGCGGCGCAGCAGGTGCGTTATTTGCTGATCGCCGATAATGGCGACTACGGCTTCGATCCCGGGATCGTTCCAAGTTTTCGAACGATCGAGCGGATAATCGGGGAGATAAGCGAGCCGCAGAAGGCTCGTTTCATGGGTTCGAAACGGCGTACCGCCCACGAGGCGCACCCGGGGGAATACCACAGCGATGGTTTGCTCGATGTGGTCCAGATGGATCACACCCCCGCCGACGTCATACTTGTCGACAGCACACACCGTATGGCTCTGGGCCGACCGTGGGTGACCTTGCTCATCGACGTCTGGAGCCGATGCATTCTCGGCTTCTACGTGAGTTTTGGGGCACCTTCGATTTTTCGATGCGGACGGGCAATCGCCAATGCTCTGTTGCCGAAACAGCCGTTGCTCGAGAGTCTCGGTCTCGAAATCGAATATCCAATGCATGGCTTTTTCAGGAAGTTGCATGCCGATCATGCCGGATCTCATCGCGCGGAAGTTTTTAGAAGCGCTTGCAAGACTTATGGCATCGATCCGGACGTCCGCCCACGTGGTCCGGCGCATTATGGCACGCATATCGAGCGTCTGATCGGCACCATGACGCGTAGAATGCGGCTTCTTCCGGGGGCGACCGGAGGTAATGTTACGGCGCGAGACGGCCATGATGCGGAAGCGGACGCGGCGATGACGCTTGAGGAATTCGAGCGGTGGTTGGTCCGGGAGATTTGCCGCTATCATCATACACCTCACGAAGGACTGGGTCGCGTCGCACCTGCGCAAATGTGGTCCACGGGTGTCGAGAGCCACGGGCCGCTGGCGCCGCCAGGTGTCGATATCGAGCAGCTAACCCGCCGATTTCTGCCGTGGGTCGAGCGGACCGTTCAATCGGGCGGCGTGAAGATTGATCATATTCGCTATTGGCACGAAAGTTTGGCGCCGCGCCTGGGTCTCAAGGTCATGATCCATTACGACGACAGGACTATCCAGGAGGTCTATCCTGTCATCGATGGAGTTCTTGTCGCTGCTGCTGCGGTGGGCAATTATCCGAACGTGACCAGGCCTGAATGGGATGTTGCGGTCGCTGCACGGCGCCATTCCGGCGTGGTTTACCAGCATGCTGGGGGTCAGGCTGAAATTGCGCGGCTTGTGCATGCCAACAGGCAGGAAGTTCTCAACGCGAAATCCCGGACGCGGGGCTTGCGAGACGCGCGAAAAAGGCTGGAAAGGGAAGGTGTATCCCACGCCGCTCAGCCGGCAAATCAGGAGGTTTCCAACGTACCCAGTTGGGTATCGGTGGCCGACTTACACGATGAAGGGTGGCTCAAATGGAGGGATTAGGTCAGCCGCACAGTTCCGCTTTCTGGATCGACTTCGACGAAGCGCGTTTTGCCGTGGAAACGCTGGTTGATATCGCACATGACGAGCCTGATGAACGGCCGCCCTGCGTCATTCTCGTGGGTCAATCCGGTATGGGGAAGACATCGATCCTGCGCGAAGCCCAGCGGCGTATCGAATGCGACTTTCCAGAGCCTGAAGGGTGGCGGGATGCCCGGTATGCTCCCGTCCTCAGGACCGTGATCCCAGCTAGTCCGACGTCGCTCAAGATCAACCTGACCTTGTTGTGGAAGCAGGGTTGGCCGATCACCACCAGTATCCACCGGATTGCCGACCTGAAAGTCGTTGAATTGCTCGGCAGACAGCGGACGCGGTTAGTGGCGGTCGACAATGTTCACGCCATTCTCACCGCGGGCGGCAGGGCGAGGCGTGACACCCTCGATGCATTCCGGTTTCTGATGAGCGAAGGCAATGTGTCTATGGTTGTCGCCGGTCTCGAAATCGCCGCAGACATCTTTGCCGAGGACGTCGAGCTGGCCTATCGCTCGATCGTCCTGCGATTGCCGCTCTGGCCGCCTGGAGAGCCATCCCAGCGCCTGATCCTTGCGCTGGCGCGGGGATTGCGCATCATCGAGCCGGAACGCTTCGCTGAGCCCGAGATGGCCGAATTCATCTGGCGCACCAGCCATGGCGTGACAGGGAATTTCAAACGGCTTTTGCATTGGGGCCATAAGATTGCCTCTCGCGACGGTCGTCAGCGTGTTGAATTTGCAGATTTGCGCGCAGCAGCAGCGATGCTCCCGGCTTCAGCTTGATGGCCGCCAAGTGGTCGCCCAATCTTGAGCCTGAGACGCTGGCGTTCCCGATCAAGCCACGCAGAGATGAAGCGTTTGATTCGTGGTTGAGCCGCTTGACCGCCGCCCACCGGGTGAGCCGGGCACAATTGTTCCGCCATCTGGAGATCGCGCGAGGTCTTTCGCGCTTGGACCTGGCGCGAGGGAAGGGCGGTCTCGATCCGGCGCTGCATGCGGCCTGCGATGCGATGGTGGAACGGCTTGCATGGGCGGTCGAAATCGATCCCGAGCAGATCAATGCGACCTTTCTCGCGTGTGAGGCGGAGGCGCTCCTGCCCTCTGCGCACCGCCATTACGTCTGTGCGCTATGCTGTTACGAGGCGCAGCTGGCTGGCGGGCCTATAATCGTGCGCCGCGAATGGATTTTTCGGGCGACCTGGCTATGCAGCCTGCACGGGTTGCCGCTCACCGACATGCGGAGCCTTCCATTGGAGGACACGGGGCGGCAATTGCAGGCGTTCTTGGCGCATGCCGTGATGCGATCTCGCAGAATTCAATGGAAAATCAAACCGACTTCTGCCGCGCTTGCGCGAAACAAGACAGTGATCGACTGCCTGATGCGCCCTAGCGATTGGGTGGGGCTTGCGCCGCCATACCAGCGTTATCAGGAGCAGTTCGTAGCCAATCAGTACCATTTTGCGCGCGAACGGATCGGCATGCTGGCGCTGGCGCACAGCCCACGTACGAAAGCCGCGCACCGCTTTGAGCGTATGATCGCAACCAGACTGGCCGAGAGGCCGCTGACTGAAGGTAGAATTGAAACGCCGGTTCGAGGTGCATTGCGTCTGCGGACCTGCAAGCTCCCCAAGCCCAGATCCAAATGGACCTGCGACATCTTTGCGCTGATCGCCACATACGGCACTGTGCGCCAACGCCAGGAGAAAGAAAGGGAGCTGGCGGCGGAATTCGCGCGCTACGAGGGTCTTCCTCTCCCGCCGACGGCAGCCTGGCCGTCTAGAAGCTTGCTTGATGCCGCCAATCTGGCAGTGCCAGGGTTGGCGTAATGGCGCAGACAAAGGTCGTGAACGGGCCTTGAGCGTAGGCCATGCGTGTTGCCTCCAGCTGGCGCAGGAGTTTGGCAGCACCGGCCTTGGTCGCGCCAAGCGCGCGGGCAAGTTGGGCGGGGGTGAGGGTGCCAAGGCCGAACAGCAGCATCCAGGCATGATAGAGGCGCGAGTTCGAACGCTGGCTCGGAAACTCGCGCGCAAAAACATCGGCGCCGCGCGGGAAACGGGCGATATCGCAGGCAGTAGCATAGAGTGCATCGTGCAGACTCTCGCGGGCTTGGGCGCGGCGCTGGCTGGGGTCGCGGTCGGCCCTGAACAGTCGGCGCTGGACAAGGCCGGGGAAGGGGAGGGGGGTCTCGCTCAGCCGAAAGGCATGCCCGCGCGCGCTCGCCGCCAGGTTGATTGCCCAGCACGGGGTTCGGGCGGTTGCCGTCAGGGCATCGGGCTCGTTCCCGCGCGAATAGCGGAAGCGCTCGACGAGGGAAAGCAGCCGCTCGAGTGGATCGCCGGGCAGCTTGGCGTGACCCAGCGCGTCGAGTACGGCACTGAGTTCGGGAAGGCTGGCAGCGACGATGGTTTCGGTCTCTCGGGCTTCGCTGGCCATCGGCAGGATTGCGATCTTGCGCACTGTCCGGATGGCCTCGGCGATCACCTTTTCGGGGGTTGGCAGGGCGTGCTCGAAGAGGGCGAGGAAGGCGTTACGCTCGCCCATGCATTCGGCGCCGATCAGCGAGGCCCCGAGGGTAATCGCCCGGTCCTGGCGGTATTGCTCCCAGGCACGGCTGAGCCAGTGGAGGGCGAGTGCGGCGCGCATTTCTGCGGAATAGCAGGTGTCGGAGGCCAGCAGGCATTTGGCCAGAGCATCGATCTGGCCGATACGGAAGGCGATAGGGCCGGCGTCGATCGTGCTGCTCAATTCAAGGCTTTCGCTCTGGAGGCTGCGAACTGGCTAACGGGACAGGGAATCGTCGTCAACACAGAGTTTACTAAACCTACGCTTTGGTATCCTATCCATAGCATCGTAAATCGGCGGTATTTCCATAATCTAATATTATGGTAAAATCAGCATTGCCCAGAGTGCCGATTTTGGCCCATAAAGTGCCCATGAAATCCACCCAAAACGATCCTTCCGCATGACAACCGATCGTCCGTTCCCGTCATCGGTGGAACTGGTGCTCGGCGGCCACGGGATGCTGATCGATACCCGCGCCGCCAGTCCGCTGGCGCTTGAGGCCGCAGTCGCGGCGATGGCGCCGGCGACCAAGGCGGCCATCACGGCCGATCTCAAATGCTTTCTAGGGTGGTGCAAGGCGCGACGGCCTGTCGCCACGGCTGTTCCCGCCGAACCGGAAACGCTGGTCCACTACTTGCACTGGTTGTCTAAAGGATCGGACACGCGCGCGGGTGCCAAGCCCGCCACCCTTGCCCGCCGGATCGCCTCGATCGCGCGCATTCACCGCATCCTGGGTTTTGGCGACACAGAGCCGCTGCCCACCCAGGCTGGAATGGTGCGCGATACGCTGAAAGCCATCCGCCGCAAAAAGCGTGAACGGCAAAAGCAGGCTGCGCCGCTACGGCTCGGCGAGGCGATGCAGGAGGGTCAGGCACCGCCCGAGGGGGTAACCGTCAACGCACTGCTGGCCTCGTGCGGCAGCGACATCATCGGTCTGCGTGACGCAGCGCTGATCAGTCTCGCCTATGACGCGGGCTTAAGAGTCTCCGAACTGGTCGGCACCACGGTTTCCGATCTGCGCCAAGTCGGCGATGGCAGCGGACGGCTCGACATCGCGCATTCCAAGACTGACCAGTTGGGGGAGGGGGCTCTGGCCTGGCTGTCGGGCGACACCATGGCGCGCCTATCGACCTGGTTGCTCGCAAGCGGCATCGGCGAGGGTCCGGTGTTTCGGCGCATCAATGTTCTGAGCGGTCCGCCAGACGCCTCCGGGCAGCGAATTGTGCGGCACTACATCGGGGCCAGGCCGCTCACGCGTCAGGGGGTGGTTGCGATCCTGCGTCGCCGGGTGCTGGAGGCGGTCGATTGCGGTCTCGTCGAAGTCGAGCCCGGGATGGAAGGTGACACCGTGCGTGGGCTGAGCGCGCACTCGTTCCGGGTCGGGTTAACACAGGACCTGTTCGCAGCGGGCGAGGACGGCGCAGGGATCGCGCTGGCGCTGCGCTGGTCCTCGCCGACCACCGCGCTGCGATATGCCCGCGAGCTTGCCGTAGGCAATAATGCGGCCGCACGGGTGCTGGGCAAGTTGCGAGGGAGCGGCTGAGGCAGAAGCAGGCCAATGTCACTATTGTTGAAGCGCTAAAGGCTCCGCTTGGACCCGGCATGACGTCAATTATGGTGCGTCACA
>NZ_JBMDIO010000071.1:0-6065 GCF_057808725.1 Novosphingobium sp. FG90 | reverse complement strand
AATGATACCTTTTCTCAACTTCAACCCCTCTTCTGAACTGGCGGGTGTGTCTGGCCGGTGATGGCATCTGAGCAAAAGCGACGATGGATTACGAAATTATTCCCATACCTCTTGCAAGCAACCCATAAAATATATGGATAATTCAGATACTAGTCCGAACCGAACAAATCTCGCGTAAAGATTTTTTCAGCCACATCATCAAGGAGATCAGTTCCGCGATTCGCAATAATAATATCACAACTACTTTTAAAGTATTCCAAATCCCTAGTGACCTCTGAACCAAAGAAAGTATCTTCTTTCATGGATGGCTCAAAGACCATAACTGATATTCCTTTTGCTTTTATTCTCTTCATTATTCCTTGCACTGATGATTGACGGAAATTATCGGACCCAGATTTCATTACCAGCCTAAACACGCCCACCTTGCGCGGAGACCGTGAAATTATCTGATCTGCAAGAAAATCCTTACGCGTTTTATTGGCTTCAACAATTGCTTTTATCAGATTTTGTGGAACTTCTGAATAATTTGCAAGCAACTGTTTTGTGTCTTTTGGAAGACAATAACCTCCATAACCAAAACTTGGGTTGTTATAATGAGACCCAATGCGAGGATCCAAACACACACCTTCAATTATTTCACGCGAGCTCATATTTCCGTTGATAGCATAACTATCTAATTCATTGAAAAATGCGACCCTCATAGCCAGATAAGTATTAGCAAAAAGCTTAATAGCCTCCGCCTCACGGCGCCCAGTAAAAATGACCTCAACATCAGGCGCACTTGACGCCTCAATCAATAAATTGGCAAATTTCCGAGCCCTGTCGGAATTTTCTCCGACAACTATTCTCGAAGGATATAGGTTGTCATACAGAGCTCTACCCTCCCTAAGAAATTCAGGACTAAATAAAATCTGACTTGTTTGAAATTTTTGACTTATAGCGTCAACAAAACCGACAGGTATAGTTGATTTTATTACAATACATGCCGTTTTATTAACCGATATGACATCGGAAATGACGGCTTCGACCGAGGAAGTGTCAAATTTATTATTGACCGGATCATAATTCGTTGGAGTGGCGACTATTATAATGTCAGCCCCTACAATTCCTTCATCTTTATTTAAAGTAGCAGTCAATTTAAGGTCTTTATTTTTCAGGAACAGCTCCATTTCCCTATCGGCTATAGGAGAAATTCTGGAGTTCACTGAATCAACTCTAGACCCGTCAACGTCTACCGCAACAACCTGATTGTTCTGCGAGAGCAATATAGCATTCGATAAACCAACATAGCCTAATCCAAAAATCGCTATTTTCATCTTTTGTGACCTTTTGGATATATTGCCAGGAACCCCAGCAATTGAATCATTCTCAAATGGATCGAAATCTAGCCTGCAGATGGTTCTCGCAACTGCCTATCCAAACTTGCTGCGGCGCAGTCAATGGACTTTTGCCGCAAACGCACATAGAGCGTAATAGCTCACGGGGTTGGCCAAGCGTAGCAGGCTCAGGCGACGGCGAGCCTGCCCTCAACGAGTTCGCGCACGGCCTTAAGAGCTGACTTTCCCTGCAGGCGTGCGGTGCCGGTCACGGATCGATAGCCGGCGTGGATCTGGGCGCCCCAGTCGGACCGGAAGCCGTTTGTGACCTTGCGAAATACAACGGAGGGGCGGATCTCACGCTCGGATATGTTGTTGGTCGCAGGGACGTCGCGGTTGCTGAGGAAGACGAAGAACTTGCCCCGCCATGCCTTGATCTGTTTGAGCAGGATATTGCCTGCGGGATGCGCGATGGGCATCCGCATGAAGCGGGTCAGCACGGTGTCGGCCTTGGCACAATAGGCCGCCAGGATCGTATCATTCAGGCTGCTTCGTCGCTTGCCGATGCGGATGGCCCAGCGCAGATGGTCGCGAACCTTCGGGGCAAAGGCCCGGTCACCGCAGTCGATGGCATATTGTACGTCGCGCAGGACATGGGCGAGGCAGACCCGGCGCCCTTGTCCAGTTCCTGTTGTCCGGCATAGCGGTCCGAGATCCACACATCGGGCTAATGTCCGCCCAGAACTTCCTCGGCGACACTGCGCGCCCCGCTTGCTCAGGCCCTCCCAGAGAATGCGGGCGATCTTGGCCGCCAGTGCGACGGTAACTTTGTTCCTGTGCATTCGGCGTTCCAATCCATTCAGCCACGGTCCGAAACTGTCGCGGCTACGGTCGAGATGGGTAACGCAGGATCGCGCACCGTGGATCAGCATGTGCCGTAGATGTCTGTTTCCGCGCTTACTGATGCCCAGCAGTTTTGCTTTACCGCCCGTCGAATATTCGGGCGGGACCAGACCCAGCCAAGCGGCAAGATCATCCGACTTCCGGGAACTGCCGGCCGGTTCCAGCCGCTGCCAGCAACGCAGTCGTGGCAAGTGGCCCGACACCGAGAATGGTCATCAGTCGCCGCGCGGCATAAATGCGGGCGACGATGGCTTCAATCTCGCGGTTCATCGTCGTTATCCGCTGTTCCAGTTTCGCCAGTTTGCCACAAATCTCGGCCAGGATGCACCGCATGGCGGCTGACAATTCGTTGGCATCCTCGGCCAGAACCCCAGGCATATCGGCTCTGAACTTGCCGGCACCTTGTGGATAGCAATATCGTATTCCAAGCAAAAGGCGCGCATCTGGCTGATCAATAGCATCCGGTGGCGCAAGAGAACTAACCTGACGATGACGCAATCCAGGATCGAGTGTTCGACGAGGATAGGCCATGCGATTCGGGCAGCGCAGCGTCCGCTTCACCGGCATGAGCGCAGAAAGGAAAATCGAATTCTTTCGCTGCAACCGAAGTTCTGGGCGATGCGGCGGATCCTGTTGATCTCCCCAGTGCCGAGCTGACAGAGCAGTTGTTCGACAAGCAGTCGGAATGGATATGCTGCCGCGCACGCTCTCGCGGAGCGCGACGATGGCCGGGCCGGCCCCCATCGGATCACGAACAAGGTTATCGCCGCCTTGATACTACGGAACTGAAGCCCCCCTGCGAAGCGCTAGCGGCGACCGGCAATGCTTTCCCGCGAGTCATCCATCAGAGCGGATGCATCCCTATGCTGCCACGCTTTTGGCCGTATGGCGCGAGGCGACGCGGTACGGCGTGTGGCGAGCCTGCCATAGCGAAGACTTGGAAGTTCGCCGACGATCCTATGGCGTGCTTGACTAATCGCAGAACGCCGAGTTGTCCATCGGCGACGAATGCCACGCCAAGCACGACGCCCCATGACAGCGTCGAGCAAGCAAATATCACGCCGAGTTTCGAGCGCAGGAACGGGGAAACCATCATCGGAGGATACGTCCGGACGGATGAACCCTACCTGTCGGAGCACGGTAAGCCACATGCGAGACGATGGCCTTTCGTGGTCGTGGCGGAAGCGTCAAACACCAGGGCGCACCGCCCCGCGACGGTCCGCCGGCATGACCGCCGCATGGATTTACGCGACTGCGCGTTCCGGAAATACGAGGCCATGACCCGCCCGTCGCCGAATACCCGATGGAAGCGGCTACCGGCTCTGGCTACGCTTTTCGCGCTCGCTGACGTTCATGGCAGTCAACCGACACCGGACCCTTCGAATTGTTCACGGCGCGGCACGATCGGACCGCAATGAAAATCCGGACAGATACCTTCAACTCGAAACTCGCTATCCGTATCGCCAGGATGCGCGGCGCGAACGGGAGCGGTTGCACATCGAGCGTCTTCGAAACTGAGAGCCTGACGGTAGAACCTACTATCAGTGCAGACATCCGGCGCCGGACGCGAATTTCATCTGCGCGTGCCGTCACGACGGCGACCGCATAGCCAGCCGCCGAACTGACACAGACCTGGTACGCACGCGAACCCCTCATCGAAAAGCGATAATCAGGGAGCGCTACGACCGCGGTGCCTCAGCCTGCCGCACAACGCAACGATGCGCGGATAAATGGATGGAGCAATAAGATGGCGGCACGTTGGTGATCGGTCAACAGCCCCAAAAAATTAGCGAAATCACCCATTTTGAAACGCACAACATCGAAGCCATCAGCAATTGGCGGAAAGTCGATTTCTACACTACCGTAGAACGGCAATCGTAGATGCGTGATGCAGTTAAAAGTGTCAGGAAGCCATGCGGTCTCCCGCTCCGAAGGGATACTCCGGGCAACTTCACGTCCGACCAATTCCGAACGGTCCCGGTTATTCGATCCGCACATTGTAGAGTGCGCCTTCACCACGCGCTGCGGAAATCTCAAGATGTTGCGTCGGGCAATCGGTCGGAACCGTGAACTGTGCTCCCGACCCATCCAGATTGAAAACTCCTACACCGATCACAGGATGGAGCGGCGAAAAGCACGAGACGCGCAAGAGGAGCGACCGAACGCGGCCGACTTGCCCTGTCGCCTTGACACTTGCCCGATGCGCACCCTCGGACAGGAAGGCGAAACGCTCCACGACAATTACGCGAACCGGCGCCAAATTTGTGTAACGCAGCGACACGCCCCGCTCGTCCGAAACCAGTTCAGTCGTGAGATCGGCGTTGTCAGGGTACCGCCAGTCAAGCGGCCCCTTCTCTCCGTCCGGGACATCAATGAACGCGGAGTGCGTTCTCGCACCGCCACTGCGGCTCGCGCATGCAGCATCCCACATTGCCGCAGACGCTTCCGCTCTCCCCGCTGCGGCGACCCTGTATGCGCGAGGAGCCAGAACCCGACAGTCGAGCGGGGCACCGCGCTTTACAGCGGTGGAGGCGGCAAGGCGCACGGACTGCACGGAAAGGTTCTCCGCAGCCCATGCGAGGAAAACAGGATTCCACTTATCCAGGGCTCCGAACTGATCGAGGAATTCTTTTAGGGCTTCCGGCTGCACCAACACAGCCTTGCTTAGTGCCAGTGTCTCTTCACTTCGATCCTGTTGACGCCACAGAGCAATTAGCCGCTGGGCGGCAGAGGGCCAGTCCTCGCCCTGCGCAGCCACCAGCACCATCAGTCGCTGCACGTAGCGATCGCGCCAACCACGCTGAGCGGCGAGCGTCAACGCCGGTGCAGCGGCGTCACCTTTGCCTGTCGCCAGAAGCGCATTGGTGTAAAGCGCCAGGCTCTCCGCCGGGACGGGGCGCCGCAACACGAGTTCGCGCGCCAGAGCGAGACCTTGTTCGTTGTCTCCTTTTGCCAAAGCATCCTGCGCCTGGGTTTCCAGCGCATACCCCTTGAACAACTCCGGGGTCCATTCGGCAGCGATCGAACCCTTGCGTGCCGAACGGTCGATCTGCACGCCCGCAGCGAGAACGCACAGAAATGCGCAAGCAGAGATCCATGCGACATTCGCCAAAATCCTCGCAGGAACAGGCTTACCCGTCCCTTCGGTCGCATTGCCGTGATCCACCGGGGTGACATTCCTCATCATTTTTACCTACTGCGTGCGAAAACGGCTAGGGCTCGACGCCAACAATCGTCGCTGTTGATTTCCGCTGGGAAATGACCCCGGTTTTCCATCCACAAACCATGCGCTGCGTTATGTTGCTGTTCACCTCGCCCGGTCAAGCTATTGGCTGTTGATTTCCATGATCGCCAGCCGCATCGGCATTCTTGTGCCCCAACCGCCGTATCTTAAGGTCGAGTTTCCGAAAATAGCGCCTACCCGCATCACCGTGTGGCGGAATTCAGGATCTTTAAATGCGGCACGGGTAAGATCCGCCATCCGTACACCATGACCAAGGGACTTTACGGAGGTAGATCACCGCTGATACGCGGAAAGCATTTCGCGCCAGCTGCCGATCATCACCATTTTGTCGAGCGTTGGTTACCGCCGCTTCAGCTAGACGGCCCCGCGTGGTCGAGCGCTGGACCATGAATCGTGGGCGTGGCAGTCGCGGTAGGCATTTGCTACGCCGCCCACGTCGCTACGGACATTCAGTCGCGCCGAACGGCAACACTCTGCCGACCGCTCACCGGCTATGCCGCGCGATCAATGCCTGAAGACTGGCGACCGGTATCAGGGTTGAGGGTCCTAGGAGGCGTTGACAAATTGGCGGGTCCACAGTCGGATTGAGACGATGTGGATGA
>NZ_JBMDIO010000070.1:0-7054 GCF_057808725.1 Novosphingobium sp. FG90 | reverse complement strand
CTTACGCCACTCCCGCCAACCCTATCACCCGCCTTCGTGAATAAAACAGGCTAGGGTTTCCGACGATGAAGGCGGAAGTTCGAGCGTTCCCTGCTCGGCGCCTCGCTCCTTGAGTTTCAGTGCCGCCGACACCTCCGCCCGGTCGATCTGGATGAACGGATCGTCCATCGGAGCGCGCATCGGCTCGCTCCGGTCGAAGAATTGCGATAGTTTAGACCATGCCCCCATAAGTGGCATTTAGACGCGGTATCGAGCTGAATCCAAGTCACATCTTGGCGTGGGGAAGAAAATGCCCTGCGGCGTTTCGCCGATGCCACTTACCACAATTGGCCTGTCGGTGGCTGGGCATGCACTGGTGAAAAGCAGTATGGGGGACGAGACGATGCTATCGATGGCCCTCATGCTTTTTTCGCCATATGATCGGGCGTGCGCTGTGAAGGTACAGGGGTAACTGACCGGACATGGCCGCGGTGGGGATGACGTGTGCCGCGGATCTTCACGGCACCATCCTCCGCGGCATGCTCTTCCGACCAATTCGAGCCGTTCCACGCCCTGCGCCGGAACGGTTGCCTTCGCCCGTTGCCGCAAACGCGGAGCCGGTAGACGAGCCGAACGAGATGTTCCCCGGGCGCTGACCCGGATCCCCCGCACGAGGCTCCCTTGGGGGACCCGCGACTGATCTATGAGACCGACCTTGGGAGCCGCCGCCGGCTCCCAAGGCACTTGACTTCGGGCCATTCGCGCACGCAAGACTGCCTCAATAAAGACAGCTTTCCGACGGATTCAAAATGACGCTCGATATTCGTGGAAGTCTGAAGAACACCAAGATAAGTTCCGACAGATACGTCGTCCTCGAAGAACTCATCTCGAACTCGATCGACGCTTTCCTAATCCGGCAGCACACCGATCCAGGGACACGGAGTCTTGCGATCTCAATCGAGGCCGACATCACTTCGTCTGGTCTGTTTGGCGATGGCACAGATATATCGATCACTTGCACTGACAATGGCTGCGGCTTCGGTAACGATCAGGCCGACGCGTTCGTAACAAAGGACACGTCGTACAAGGACGACCTCGCCATCGCCGGGATCGGCAAGTGCAAGGGTTCGGGTCGCATTCAGTACTTCCACCACTTCGAGCGCGTGGGGGTGCAGAGCACGTTTCGCAACGAGACGGGGGTCGTCACACGCACACTCGTGCCCGACCTCGCACGCAAGAAGATCGACATCGCCGACTTCATCAGCACCAACGGCGACGAACGCCAGATAGGCACCGCGATCAGGCTCGAGGGCCTCAGGGACGCGACCCGGGCAAAGCTCTTCCGGATCGAAGCCTTGGCCGACGTCTTCTCGGCGGCAAACATGCGCCGCAATATGCTGATTGCGTTTCTGCAGCGCCTTGTGAGCCTCAAGTCGCGTTTGGGCGACTTCGCGATCGCGTTTGAGACCCGAAATTCCAATGGTGACGTCGAACGGAGCAGCCTGACAGCGGCGGATCTGCCGGATGTCACGGTGGTCAGATCGACCGCGGTCGCCGAACGCGATCCCAAGTCCGGCGAGCCGTTGGGTATGACGCAGACCTTCTCCCTCTCCCACTACCGGCTTGACGCCCAGACCTACGACCTTCCACGCAACGCGATCTCATTCTGCGCCAGATCTTCGCCGGTGCTCGACATAACTAAGAGATACCTGAAGACGGTCGCCGAGCAGAACCGCCCGGTCGAAGGCTTCCACCACATCGTGCTGATCGAGGCCGACCTCCTCGACCGGCGCGTCAACGAACAGCGCGATGGATTCCACGAGATTCCCGACGAGCTGCCGGTCTACGACCTCTTCACCGACGCTACCGTCTCATTCGCCGACATCTACGAACAGATCGACCCCATCATCGCGGAGATGGTCAGTCCCTCCGGCTGGAGCAAGGACGACGTCATCAAGGACGTGGCTGACAAGTTCGGCGTAATTCAGGCGATGCTCACCGACACCGACACGCGGGTCATCTACGGCGACACCGCCAAGTCCGTCGCCGAGCGCGTGCTGAAGAAGTACCAGGAACGTATCGTCGCCGATACCGCCGAGATCTTCGACCTGCGCGCGGAGATCGAGACGGCTGAGCCGCACACTGCCGACTTCCGCCAAAAGATCAACGAGCTGTCGTGGAAGTACACCTCGTACCTCAAGACTTTCGACATGGCGAACCTTTCCCAGCTCGTCGTCCGTCGGGCAGCGATCGTCGAAGTTCTAAAGCTCGCCTGCGGACGCGGCCTCGCCGTGCAGGCCGTCGAAGACGGCCAGCGTCGCAAAGACGAGCAGATCATCCACAGCATCTTCTTCCCGATGCGGAAGGACAGCCGTGAGACGACCGATCACGACATCTGGCTCCTGAGCGAAGAGTATCAGTACTACGACTACATCGCGTCCGATAAGCCGCTCTCCCAGATCGAATGGGACGACGGAGGGAAGCTGTTCCATCCGACTATCGACGCCGAATTGGAGGAGACCCTGCGCCGCCGGACCAAGGATCATTCCGCCAAGCGACCCGACATCGCGATCTTCGGAGAGGAGGACTCGGCGATCATCATAGAATTCAAGGCGCCGGGCGTTCCATTGGACGAGCACATCGGCGACCTGTCCCGCTACGCGCACCTGCTTGCAGCGAAGTCGAACGGACGCCTGAAGAAATTCTACGGCTATCTGGTCGGAGACACGCTCGATCCGCTGGGAATGATCGGCTGGAAGAAGTTCGCGTCCGGCCGCAGCTTCTTCCACACTAGCGCTCTGGAAGATCCGGACACCGGACGCATGCTGGGCGAGCTGTATGCCGAGACCCTGCTCTATGAGGACATCGTGGATCGGGCCAGCAAGCGGATCGGGGTGTACCGAGAGAAGCTGCAGATTGACTTCTCGAAGAAGTAGCATGTCGTCCACTTCCAACAGGCTATGTGATCTATGAAGCCGGGGGACGCCGACGAAACCGGCGTGCCGCGACCGCCGTCCGACGGGGAGCTCGACGCCGTGGTCGCAAATCTCCAGCGCTCGGTCCAAGAGTGGGCCACCCGGCACGAACTCTGGTTAGACTGCGGCTTCCAGTCCTACGCGGAACGGGTTGACGGAGAACCCGGAATCACGCCCGTCGTCACGATCCTCCACTTCGACGGCGACCTGGGCCGAGCGCTCGACGGCGAATTTGATGGCCTCGACTTGGAATTCCACGAACTGCTCGAGCGCCAAGGCTTCTGGTATGAGCGAAACGATGCTGTCAGCGCACACATATATCCGCGAGACGAAAGCCCGCTGCTCCAGCCGTTCCTCGACCAGGCGAACTGGCAGTGGGTCTGCAGCCTCGTTCAGCAGGACGTGGCCGACGTCCACGAGGAGCTGTACTCGCATTTCGCGAAGCGTCCGGCCGATCTCGAGCGCCTAACTTGGAGAGAGTATGAGATACTTCTCTTCAGGATCTTCCAAAGCCAGGGGTTCAGCTGTGAACTCGGCCCAGGCACTAACGACGGTGGCGTCGACATTCGGATCCTGCAGCGCGATCCGCTCGGCGACATACTGACCCTCGTCCAGGCCAAGCACTACGCGCCGAAGAACAAGATCGACCTCTCCGCCGTAGCGGCACTTCACGGTGTCGCCGATGTGGAGGCAGCGCATAGAAGCATCTTCGTCACGACCTCTGACTATCTGCCGTCAGCACGAAGATTCGCCAGCAGAACCAAAATTCCGATGACGCTCGCGACGTCCGAGCATGTGCGGGACTGGTGCCGGAACGCGAGTGACGGGATCATCCGCGACAAATCCAAGCTGATCGCGCCTGAAGCGGTCTCGCGTTTGATCCAGGACCTAGTGGCACACGATCCCCGCATCGTTCACGCGAACACAGGCTACTCGATGATCATGAACCAGTTCGCGATGGTGCTGAAGGAGACCAAGCACGCGGCACTGCTGATGGCCATCCCCGCTCGAACGATATCGGACGATGGCTATGGCCAGAGGGGCCTGGAAGTCCCCGACATCGGCCCTGCCTGTCTCGATCGATTGACGGCCGACACGGTCTTCCGGGCGAAACGATCCGTTCGCAACGGCGAAGTCAGCTACTGGACGGGTAGCAACCTGTTTTCGCCTTGGAACGGGGCGCCAGCCTACTTCGACCTCTGCGATTGAGACGGCCAAGGCCGTTCGATTCCCGCACGTCGTTTATATAACAAAACGACCGGAAGGTTTACGCGACCCGGATGACGGATTTCAGCATATATCTCCGGACGGCCCTTATCCCTCCACAGGTTCGCCCGGCGCTGTCAGTTCTGACTCAGGTGGCATTTTCGCATAGTTCAAGGACCAGCGGAGCAGCAGCTTCCCGCCACAGTCGCAGGGAATGGTGCCCCACTCGTGTTTGGCCATTTTCTCGATCGAGGCGGAGGTCACAAAGTGCGTCGTTCCGCACAGGCAATCTAGGTGGTGGCCCCGTCTGGCGAACTCATATTCGCCGTCCCTGATCTCAACATCCCATGTCTCGGCGCATTCCGGATTAATGCAGCTGACGATCTTGCGCTCTGGAAGGCATCGCATCCGGCGCTTGTTGGTCGCGCCGCACAGGCACTCGAACTTGACCTCTTTACCAAGCCCCGTGGAGATCATTGTGCCGGATGCAATGCGCTCGATCTCGGCTAGCGCCACTTCGACCTGCTTTCTGATTTTGGTGGCGTCACCATATGGCTTGACCTGATCCGCCTTGTTGACCGGCAAGTTGGCATGCAGCGCCACGTTGGAGAGGGCGTTCCAGAGCTTCTGGACATAACTCGCCTTGAAGCCGACCTGAGTGCCGATCTCGATATATTCCTGCGCCTCGTAGTCTTCGCGTGTCGGTTCGAGGCCATCAGGTAATGGAAGGCGGCTCATCGAAAGCGTGTAGGTGTCAGCCACATGGGGATCGACGCCCTCGGTAAGTATCTTGATCACCCGAGCCGGCTGCCAGCGAATCTCGTCATGCGAGATATAGTCATGCATGGCGCGCAACCGTTCATAACAGATCCGCTCCAGGGCAAGCCTGCACTCCAGCGCGGCATAGGTCAGGTTGCGCGGGAAACCTTCTTCGAGTTGTGCTCGGATGGTGGAGATGCTGTCACGCAGGTCGATCATTTAGCTCCAATAGCATAGACGATCAGAGCTGAGGTGGTCCGAGTAAAGGTGCTGAAGGAAAAATTGCTATCGATTGAGGAAACAGCCGTCCACGGCTGAGTTCCTAACTCTAACGCGAATCCCCATCTCTAGCGCGAAGGAGAAGGAAATGGCCGAAGTCTTTGCGCCGCACGATCCCGCCCGATGCTGTCTGTGCGGCTCGGTTGAGGACCTGACGGGCGAGCACAAGGTCAAGGCGTCGACGATCAGGGCCCTGTTCTCGGGCGAGCCGATGATGATCGGCACGTTCGACGAAGGGGCGCGTCCTCGTCGGGCGCAGAGCTCCAAGTCGAAGGCTTTCCACTTTCAGTCGAGGGTCTGCGTCGTCTGCAACTCGACGAGGACGCAGGGCGCAGATGTCGAGTTCGCGCGCTTCGACGAGGCAGCGCGGGAGTTGCTCGCGCAGGGCGCTGATCCCGCAACTGCGTTCGATGATCCGCGCTACGCCGTAGGGGGCGCGCCCTACCTGAACGTCTTCCGGTATCTCGCGAAGGTTCTGGCCTGCCACATCGCGGAAGTGGGCGGTCCGCGCTTCACGGCTCTTGTGGAATTCGCGATAGGGCGCAGCGACGCGAACCTCGTGAGCGTCCGCATGGGGGCGGACGGCCGGTTCCAGTTCTGGTTCGACCACACCGGCGATCCGGAGTTTGCCGGGCACGGCGGCCTCGGCGCCACGTTCTCGAAGCGCACCGGGCTGGCCAACGGCTTCGCGTCATCGTTGACGCATGGGGCCCTCCGATACGAGTTCGGGATCAGCTTCAACTGGATGATCGGCCTGCTCCTGCGCATCCAGCACCCCACCTTCCACCAGCGTCTCGCCGAAGCTCGTCGCGAGACGCTTGCCGCTTCCGACGGCGCGTCCGAGTCCGCCTGACCCGGACACTTGGGCTAGCGGTGGCTCACGCTGCCCATCGCGTAGCCCGAGTCGAACGATCCGCGCGCGGCATCGGCGGCGTCGGCCGACTTCATGAAGAGGTCCAGGTTGAGCGGGTGGCGGTGGATCTCTTCCGAGAACTTCGCGTCGGCGGCGGCCTCCGCCTCGATCGAGGCGGTGATCGCGGCGAGCTTCTCGTAGTAGACCGCACGCATTAGGTTCAACGCGGTCTCGATCTGCTGACGGGCGCGCCGGACGAGGTTTCGATCCACGGTCTGCCGCCTGGTCACCACGCCGATCTTCGCTTCCGCTCCGCTGAACTGGAGGATGACGAGTTCGGCCTGCCATTCGCCGCCGTAGCTTCCGCCGGAGCCGAAATGGGCGATCGCGCTGTCGCGCAGATCGCTCAGCTCCTTGTGGACGATCTTCTCCTCGTCGCCGAAGCGGGTTCGCAGATCGAAGCCGCCTCGTTCCTTCGACTCTGTCTTGGTCGCGCGGACGTAGAGCACGAGCGCGTTGTTGAGCAGCGCGGACTCGGTGATGAGCTTGCGGTGGTCGTCGGGATCGGCCGGAACGGTCAGCTCCGCCTCCAGCGCATCGATGCTCTCCATCGCCATCACGAGATCGGTCGAGAGCGAATGGAGGTCGCGCGCGCGCCGAATCTGGTTCGCGAGCGGGATGAGCCGCTTCTCGGCGAAGAGGCGGTCGGCGAAGGCGGAGAGGTTGTAGGTCGGGTCCGGTGCGGTCATCGCAGGAATTTAGGAGCGGGCGGGCGCACTTCAAACACATAGGCCTGGCACGGCGCAGGGATCGGGAGATGAGCATGGCGGACCGCGAGGATACCTAGAATGTCTGCTTCGCGACTATCTCGTCCATTTTGGGGTGCCGAAAAGGGGAAAGCGGTCCGTCTGCACCTGGGCAACGAAAAATCGACTCCCAACGACTGATAAGGTGAAGGGTTTCGGGCGCTTGCGTACGAAAGCCTCCCATGCAGGAACCCGCG